>JAQSXW010000125.1 GCA_029256465.1 Evtepia sp. | reverse complement strand
TAGTGCAAATGGTCGTAAATCCTCCTCTGGCAGCAGCAAGTGTCCCAGTCTCCACCGTCTCTTTATAAGAAAAACCCGGCTCTCGAAGATGAACATGTACATCTACGAAACCGGGAAATAAATAACAATCTTTTAAATGAATAACGGTGGTATCAATACTCGCTGGAATCATAGGAGAAATAGCAGCAATTCTACCATGGTCAATAAAAATGTCAGTTCGCCGAACACCGTCTGCCGTACAAACCAACAAACCGGAAAGTAAATACTTCACTAATCTCACTCCTCATCCATTATTTTTTGACACCCCGCCCGAAAAAGTCGGGCGGGGTATCTCATTTGTAATCAGATTCAAAAAACAAGAATCCTGATTTATACCGGAGGATATTCTATATAGGTTTAAGCAAAATGTCAAGAGTTTTTTTCTTAAAACAGACCGGAAATTGTTCCATTTTCGTTTACGTCAATTTTCTCCGCCGCAGGAACCTTTGGAAGACCAGGCATAGTCAAGATATCACCGGTAAGTGCTACAATAAATCCTGCACCGGCAGATACCTTTAAATTACGGACGACCACAGTAAAGCCTTTTGGTGCCCCACGCAGAGTGGCATCATCTGAGAAACTATATTGGGTCTTAGCCATACAGATCGGCAATTTCCCAAAACCCTGTGCTTCAAGCTGCTCTGCCTGCTTTTTTGCATTGGCAGTCAGCAGAACGCCATCTCCATGATAGATCTTTTGAACAATCGTTTCCAGTTTATCTTGGATCGGCAAATCAAGATCGTAGCATTGGTGAAACTGGTTCGGCTGTTCGCAGAGTCGCACCACTTCTTCCGCCAACGCCTTGCCACCTTCGCCACCATGGCCCCAAACCTCAGACAAAGAAACATTGACACCTAGTTCTTGGCATTTTTCTGCGATGAGACTAAGCTCTGCTTCCGTATCCATAGGGAAACGGTTAATGGCAACTACGCAGGGTAGTTCAAATACCTTGGTTATATTCTCAACATGCTGCAAAAGATTCGGCAGTCCTGCCTTAAGTGCTTCTAGATTTTCTGATCCTAGTTCAGTTTTAGCAACGCCTCCATGATGTTTGAGGGCTCGAACCGATGCAACGACAACAACGGCGGAAGGAGTCAGCCCAGCCATGCGGCATTTGATATCCAAAAACTTCTCGGCGCCCAAATCCGCACCGAAGCCAGCTTCAGTCACTACATAGTCTCCCAGCTTTAAAGCCGCCTTGGTTGCCATGATGGAGTTACAGCCGTGCGCAATATTTGCAAAGGGGCCACCGTGGATGAAGGCAGGAGTTCCTTCTAAAGTTTGCACCAAATTTGGTTTCAGTGCATCCTTTAACAATGCTGTCATCGCTCCAGCTGCTTTCAAATCGCTTGCTGTCACAGGAGTTTCCTCATAGGTATAACCAATAATAATCCGTCCAAGACGCGCCTTCAGGTCTGAAATAGAGGTTGACAGACAAAGGATTGCCATTATTTCAGAAGCAACCGTTATGTCATATCCATCCTCACGGGGTACCCCGTTCACTCTGCCACCAAGTCCATCAACAATATTGCGCAGCTGACGGTCATTCATGTCCACACAGCGACGCCAAGTAATCCGCTTCGGGTCAATATTCAGCGCATTTCCCTGATAGATATGGTTATCCAACATGGCAGCCAAAAGATTATTGGCAGCACCAATGGCATGAAAGTCACCAGTAAAATGCAGATTGATGTCCTCCATGGGAACCACTTGTGCATAGCCGCCCCCTGCTGCGCCACCTTTCAGTCCAAATACTGGACCCAAAGACGGCTCACGGAGCGCAACAATCGCGTTTTTTCCAAGTTTACGCAAGCCATCTGATAAGCCTACGGTTGTAGTTGTCTTTCCTTCCCCAGCAGGCGTGGGGGTAATGGCAGTGACTAGTATCAGCTTTCCATCCGGGCCACTCATTTCTTGGAGCATCTGATAGTCAACCTTCGCCTTATAATTACCGTACTGCTCCAGATATTTTTCAGGGACACCCGCAAGGGTCGCAATCTCGCGAATATGCTTCATTTGACAAGCCTGAGCAATTTCAATGTCACTTTTCATACGGTATTCACTCCCCATCAAACTGTCGTATTGGTGGATCTCAGCGTCACATCGTGATAACCGCCTTCCACAATACTGGTCGACGATACTAATGTGATCTTAGCATTTTCCTGTAGATCAGGGATGCTCATCACACCACAGTTGCACATCGTGGACTTTACTTTATAGAGGCTCTTGGCAACGTTGTCCTGAAGGCTACCTGCATAGACAACATAAGAATCTACTCCTTCTTCAAAGGATAGATCGCTTGTTCCGCCCAGATCGTAGCGCTGCCAATTCCTTGCACGATTGGAACCTTCACCCCAGTACTCTTTCACATAGGTACCATTGATGTTCAGTTTGTTTGTGGGGCTTTCATCAAAGCGTGCAAAATACCGTCCCAGCATGAGAAAATCTGCACCCATTGCCAAAGCCAAGGTCATGTGATAATCCAACACAATGCCGCCATCAGAGCAAATAGGAACGTAAATTCCTGTTTTTTCAAAGTACTCGTCTCGTGCAGCGGCAACCTCAATGAGAGCAGTTGCCTGGCCTCGACCAATCCCCTTCTGCTCACGTGTAATACAGATGGAACCGCCTCCGATGCCAACCTTGATGAAATCGGCACCTGCTTCCGCCAGGAACAAGAAACCCTCACGATCCACTACATTACCTGCGCCTATCTTTACACTGTTGCCATATTTACTGCGAATAAATTCCAACGTACGCTTTTGCCAAACAGTGAAGCCCTCGGAAGAGTCAATACATAGAATATCAGCCCCAGCTTCCACCAGTGCAGGAACGCGTTCCTCATAATCCAAGGTATTAATACCCACAATGGGAAGGGCATTGAGCTTATGTTCCCAAATAATATCATTGGCTTGCTTCAGAGTGGTGTTTTTGGGTGCAGTAATCAGGCGATCCACCGGCGTCATGAATTCAGTCACTTTGACATCGTGAGACATTCTGCTGACACGGTAGTCGCGACTGGTGACCAATCCCAAGAGTTTCCCGTTTGGAGTTCCACTGTCCGTTACTGCCATGGTAGAATGTCCGGTGATTTTGAGCAAGGCCAATACATCAGCCAAGGTTGAGTCCGGCTTCAAATTGGAGTCACTGGCAACAAAACCTGCCTTATAAGCTTTCGCCCTCGAAACCATTGCCGCTTCACTCTCAATGGACTGTGAGCCAAAGATAAAAGCAACACCTCCCTCTTTCGCCAAGGCTATCGCCATTTTTTCACCTGAAACTGCCTGCATAATTGCAGAAACCATTGGGACATTCAAGCTGAGTGCAGGCTCTTCCCCTTTTTTAAATCTTACCATGGGAGCTTTCAAAGAAACATTATCAGGACGGCAGTCCTCCGAGGTATACCCGGGGACTAAAAGATATTCACTAAACGTACGAGACGGTTCTGGATAATAATATGCCATTGTATCCTTCCTCCTTCTATCACTTAAAATACTTCACTGCAGAACGGAACAAGCCCATATCAAAGTTTCCGGGAACGTTTTTGTATAGTCCTTTCCCTGCACGTTCTGAATGCCCCATTTTACCAAATACCCGACCATCCGGCGAGGTAATACCCTCAATGGCGAAAGCGGAGTTGTTGGGATTGTAATGCACATCCGACGTTGGCTTTCCATCCAAATCTACATACTGAGTTGCGATCTGTCCCTTTGCTGCGAGTTCGTTTATCAGCTGATCGGAGGCCAAAAAGCGACCTTCCCCGTGTGAAATTGGTACCGCATAGATCTCATCCACCTTCGTTTCCATTAACCAAGGAGAGAGATTGGAGGCCACTCGGGTACGTACCAACCGGGACTGGTGCCGGCCGATGGTATTATAGGTTAAGGTCGGACTGTTCTCATCGGTATCAATGATCTCCCCATAGGGA
>JAQSXW010000124.1:759-3773 GCA_029256465.1 Evtepia sp. | reverse complement strand
ATATAATCAAGCAATAATTTGAGAGAAATGGGATAACGGTCGCATTTTAATCTAATCCATGCAAACCTAGTTTGATTTTGGTTAAATACTGGCTATCCCCCGACCTTCTTAGTTCCTTTTCTCTTTTAGTTACTGCCGGTTCATAGCTTGCAATTTTATAATCCAGGCGTTCCAGCGTTTTCTTCATATCTTCCATTCTTTTTATGAGCAGCTTCCGTTGCTCGATAAAGAGTTCCTTTCTGGCCTCGATGGTTGTATCACCCTGTTGAAACAATCCAACGTACTCTATCAATACTTCAATCGGTAGACCTGCATCTCTCATACATCTGATAAATTCGACCCACTTACAGTCTTCCTCTGTATAATCTCTTATCCCGCTCTTATTGCGGTTCACGCGAGGAATCAGTCCGATGCGCTCATAATAGCGGAGGGTATCCTGTGAAATATCAAATTTTTGACTTACTTCTGTAATTGTCACGCGGTTTCACCTCCTGCTATCAATAACATAATCATCGTTAATTGCAACCAGGCAGCAACATAATATATAAAAAACACATCAAATTTCTATCAGATTATATTCTCGGCTGCCCATGCCCAGAGTTTCCATATATTCGAGCTGATGCAGGCCGAAACGGGATTCTATGCGTTCGACGATATCATGGCGTTGATCAGCTGGCATCTGATAAATCAAGTCTACACAAGCCTGGTCGGCTGCCAGAATATCGGTCGAGCCAATAATACCAATGTCATCACAAGTCGGTTTGGCGGCACTAGCCCCGGCACAATCGCAGTCAACAGAAATATTTTTTAAAACGTTAATATAAGTAATATGACCTTTGAAATGCTCCACAATGGCATCACCTGATTCCACCATTCTTTCTAGGAATCCTTTGCCGCGCGACCAACCTTCTCCATGAATCATTCTTTTACCTACTTTACCGGAAGCCATACCGATGCCGATGTTTTTTAAAGAACCGCCAAAACCACCGGACGTATGACCTTTAAAATGCGTATAAACCAATATAGAATCATATTTCAGCAGATGTTTCCCTACCGCGATTTCATGCAGGTGAATTCCTCGTTCAAAAGGACAATTTCCCGAATAATTATCCAGTTGCTTATCAAGAAATGCGTTCACGGCGGGCATGGGCAGCATCACATCTCCGTCCGCGTCCAGAATATCGACGGAACAAAAGTCAAAACCATTGGTCTTAATCGTTTCACGATGGGTCTTCGTTTCCCGGCGCGGACTTTTGTAAAGAACATTGCATTCGACGATGCTGCTATGGGGAATCTTGCTCTGCAGATTCTTAATATACTCAATCGGCAGTAAATTCGGCCCGTGCGGCTCACCGGTATGCAGTTTAATTCCAACTTTGCCTGTAATCCCCTTATTTATTTTTTCATAAATTTTTTGTACGCCTTCCGGGCTCAAGTCCCGAGTGAAATAAACATTTGGCTTACTCGGATCATGCGGCGAAACCGCATGTGATCCATTCAAATTCACCTGCGTCTGCCCATTTTCCTGCGCATGCGCAGTTAACTGGCCAAACGCCGGAATTGCTGCCAATGCTGCCATCGTACCGCCGGCAAACTTCAAAAAATTACGTCGGGTAAATCCCTGTGTTTTTTGCTCTTCATGACTATTCGATTCTTCCATTTTCTCAAGGCTCCCTTTTTCGTTATTTTTATCACCGGAGTTTGGTAAATGCCAGCGCTCCCAGGAAATGACGGTTTTTCCTGGATTTCTACGAATATTTCGAATTGATATAGACAGTCCTACCGATGTAGCTACGCTGATAAATTCTCGACAAATCCATGTATCGTTTCCTTCTAAACTGCTTATTATCGTCATTGATTCATCGTTAAAAGTAGTCTAGCATTTGGAGTTAACACCAAGTCAAGGCTTTTTTTAGTTTTTGGGGGACAAAAAAATGAAAATGAAGGTATGCTTCCAGCTATATAAATCTTTTGGGTTTGATGAAGTTATAGTCAGGCTTCATAGAGGATACGAAGACTCTAGGCATGGGTAATTGACTATAAACTCATCCAAATTTAATGTTGAGTACAAACTTTCTGCACTTAAAGAAAGACAAATCCCGCTTTTACGCCTTACAGCTTAAAAGCGGGATTTGTCTTTCACAATTTAAAGTTCGCGGTATTATGTTTTTCGAAGTGACTGAGTTGTACGACTCCCGGAGTCGGTACAATCCAAGACCGTTCTCCCTTGGATTATGGTAACAGATCCAATTTTTTTAGCCAGTTTGCGACATCTTTGTCTGCTTTGTCGACTCTGCCGCCTTGAATAGCTAAGCCAGCCAGCACCTTTGCATTCGGACAAAGCTTTTTAATATCGCGCTCACTGATACCCATGCCACTGCCTTCATGGGTGCAAAAGGGAATAATGGTCTTTCCTAAAAAATCATAGGACTCTAAAAATGTAAATATCGCCATCGGCATCGTTCCCCACCAGTTAGGATACCCGAGATAAATCACATCGTAAGAATTCATATCATCCACTATTGCTGTAAGCTCAGGTCGGGCATTTTCCCGCTTTTCTTCCTGGGCTACATTGGTTGTTTCCGTATAATCTGCCGGATAAGATTTTATGGTTTGAATGTGGAACATGTCGCTTCCTGTTAACTCTTGTAGTTTCTTTGCCATCACTTCGGTATTGCCAATTGGCAGATTCACAATACTGCCTCCCACGTAATTATCTCCTTTGCGCGAAAAATAAGCGATTAGGCTCTTTGAATTTGCCATTTTCTACTCCTCCTAGTTCTTTTTTATCCTACCTTTTGATCCACGGCTTTTTTGCAAGCAGCCCGCGTCTAAGCAAGCTGTGCGAGACGTTTCATTGTTACGCCTCACAAGTACATCTTAAAGATGTATCATTACTCCTTCATGATTGTTTTTGATAGGTCAGCCACAGGCCGCCGTGGTCTAATTTTGTTGCTTCTTTCAGACGAAAGGAAGCTGTCGCCGTATCATCGGTTTGATATTGGCCCGTTTGA
>JAQSXW010000124.1:0-749 GCA_029256465.1 Evtepia sp. | reverse complement strand
CAGGCACCACCACAAGGCTGATTTCGTCGATCAGGCCCTCCTGCAAAAAGGAGCCGTTGACAATGCCGCCACCCTCCAGCAGCAGCGTTTCCATGCTGAACTGCTGCTTGAGCTTTTGGGCGACAAGGGCGAGGTTCAGCTCGGTTTTGCCGCCGAAGAGATAAGAAACGCCCTTGTCCCGCAAATGCGCCAGAAAGGCATCGGGAACGCTCTCTGTCAGCACTTCGATGATATGAGCGCCATCGTAACCTTCGTCCGTGTCGGTAATGGCCCGGCCACTCCACCAAAGCTTGCCTCGCGGATCGATGGCAACCGCATAAAACGCTGCCCGCTCTGCGATATAATCCTCCCGCGCAATAGGCAGACCGTTATACACTGTCGGCGGAACGGGCAGCTGGGGAAAACTGCTCTCCATCGTCACCCTGCCGCAAAGAAAGCCGTCCGCGCCGTACTCCCTGTGTATTCTGTAGTAATCTTCAATGAGTCCGCTGTATGCATTTTTTTCTAAAAAGTCTCCGGTGACTTTTCCGTCCAGCGATGTCACCATGTGGCATATGATATACGGTCTGTCCATGGGCGCACCTCCTAGCTATTTCAACTTGCCATACACTTCGTCATCCACCGGTTCCAGTCATTCATTGGCAGCGCCCTCAGCGGGAATTTCCAGAGCTAGATGGGAATTTGGCTTTTCTATTTATAACCTTTAACAAAGTTTTTCAAGTAATTCGTCACATCGTCCCTTGACAACG
>JAQSXW010000123.1 GCA_029256465.1 Evtepia sp. | reverse complement strand
CCGATGGTGGCACAAGCTATACCCCACCTCTGCCTCCAGGAACCTGGTCCAGCGGAAACACGGTTTACACCGCACCTTACAACAACCTTTCCTATGGTAAGACTTATAAAATGAGAATTCAAAACTTCAAAGATAGCGCAGGAAATGAAATGGTTGCGGACAACTCCAGAAGCTTTACCACGCAGTCTGCACCCGTAAGCGGCGGTGGCAGTGGATCGAGCTCCGGCACCAGTACCAGTACCAGCACCAAACCGGAAGTCACAGCGACAATCAAATCTTCAGGTGACCAATCAACTGCTACCATCACGATTGAGGCAAAGTTAAATCCGAATGGAACGGCTGATGTTTCGCTGACGGCTGAGACCATATCGAAAGCAATGAATGATGTGATTTCTGAAGCCACAAAATCCGGCGCAAAAAATATAGCGCTAGAACTTGTCATCAAGGGCACAGCCTCATCAAAGGGTGTTACCATGAGCATACCCGCAGCTGCACTTTCTGCAATGACGGATGGCAAAATCAGTTCACTTAAGGTCACCACCTCGTTTGGGGTCATGTCCTTTGATGCAAAAGCTTTACAGCTTTTCGCTAAGGAAAGCGGAGATGTCTCCATCGCAGTGTCCCCAGTCGACGTCTCTTCGCTTCCTCAAAAAGTTCAGACTGCTATCGGCAAAAGGCCGGTATATAATTTTAAAGTGACTTGCGGAAATAAGCCGATTTCAGACTTCGGCGACGGGACTGTAACCGTAAGCGTTCCTTACACACCCGCTGCGGGCGAGAATCCAAACAAAATTGTCATCTATTATATTTCTGACAGTGGCAAACTGGTTATGGTTCCCAACTGCATCTATGACCCAAAAACCGGGACAGTTACCTTTACAACCACGCACTTTTCTGTCTATGCAGTCGGCTATAATGATGTAAGTTATTCTGATGTCTCCGGCTGGTATGAATCCTATGTCGCCTATCTCACCGCAAGGGAAATCATGAACGGCTCAGGAGAAGGAAAATTTGATCCCAACGGTACAATGACGCGAGCTATGGTTGTCACCGTTCTTTATCGATTGAGCGGTGATGCGGGAAGCTATACCAATCCGTTCTCCGATGTACCTTCCGAGGCATGGTATGAAAAGGCAGTTACATGGGCTTCTTCCAATGGAATCGTCAGTGGAGTCGGTGATGGCTGCTTTGCCCCTGACAAGGAAGTCTCCCGTGAGCAGCTTGCCGTAATGCTGTATCACTACGCAAAATTCAAGGGCATTGACGTATCTGTTGGTTCGAATACCAATATTCTCTCATACAAAGATGCAACCACTATCTCTGAATATGCATATCCTGCTCTGCAGTGGGCTTGCGGTGACAGCATTATGAATGGGGACAGCGGTAATCTGAATCCCCAAAAGCACGCCACACGCGCTGAGGTTTCAAAAATTCTGGCTGTGTTTGTTCAGAAAACTGTCAACTAATTTGATTGGATTCCCTTTGCAAGATGAATCAAAGCATCTACCATCGCCTCGCAACAACAATCGCACAGCTTACCTAAGTATAAAAAATCCCGCCCTTATGAGCAATGTCATTTAGTTAAGGTGAAAACAAACTAAAAATGGAAATCGCCCCTCTCATTCTGAAAAATGAGGGGGGCTTTTTCTTGTTGTGTTAAGTGGAAAAGTCAAGAACAGTGGGCGGCAGGTGTTTGGAGCTCTCCAACAATCGTGCGGAGCGCAGCATCAAGCCATTTGTGATGGGCAGAAAGAACTGGCTTTTCGCCAACACGCCCGCTGGCGCACAGTCCTGTGCGGTCATTTACAGCATCATTGAGACGGCAAAGGAAACCGGTTTAGATCCGTATTGCTATCTGCTGTGGATTTTGTACACCGCTCCGAGATTGGCGCAAAACGGTGGCGTCTGGGCGACAGGCTCCTGCCGGAGTGTGCACCGGATGCGTGTAAGACCATTGCATAATGACTTTTAGAAAGCTGCCCTGCTGTTATGCAGGGCAGCTTTTGAGTCGGTAGAATTGAAGGTTACTTACTCACGATTCTTTTCAGCGTCTTTCAGAGTTTTACCTTCGTAAAATGCAAGGATCTCTTTATATGTCTGGATATTTAATCTCTTTTTTTCTTTCTGAATACTGATTGCAAAATACATTGTTGCAACGAAAATTACAGCATGAACTAAACTACTAATAATTCCTCCGAACATATAAAGAGGCACTGCGGATAAAATCAGCAATATTATGAGGACTGCAAAAATTGTGCCGCTTCTCTTGAACTTTGCAATATCTTCTGTATTAATGTCTGCCTTGATTTTTTCTTTCATTGTTTCAATATCTCCGTTAACTAATATATCAAGAGAAACATTAAAAACGGAACTCATCAAAAGTAAACTTTTCAGGTCTGGATAGTTTTTATTATTCTCCCAGTTTGAAATCGATTGACGAGATACAAATATTCTGTCAGCTAAATCATCTTGAGAAAGATTTACTTCTTTTCGATATTTTCTTATCTGATTTCCAATTTCCATAAATATGTTCCCCCTGTACTGATAGTCTATTAGGTTCAAGGAGTTTTTTCCATCAAAACTATTTTACATACATCGAATAAGGCTGTAAAATATCTTTTATAACAAAAAGTTTTGAGTATTTCAGCCTTGCGCGATCAATCTTTCCTAGGTAAACGCCCTCTGGATACTGTCTTCAGTTCAACTGTTAGACTAAAGCCTTAGTTGTTTGCCCGGCGAATTCAAAGTGGAATTTGACAGTGTGATAGACGTATTCAGAACGGAGCCGCAATATGGATGGCTACTCAAAGACAGTGCTTCCATGTTTGCATATGGTAAGCGTCAAACCCGACGGACATAGAAAATCAGTCCACAAAGCACTACAATAACCACGAGAAGACTTGAAAAATCACAAGTATAAAATCAAGACGAATCAGAGTTGTAGTAAATGAACACAAGTGAGATAGCCGCAGAATATCGGCTGAGCCACTGGGCTTGACGCTTACTTTGTTTCCATTGTTTTCTTATTGTAGCACCAATACAGTATACTTTAACAAGAAAATCTCAACTAGTCTATGGAAT
>JAQSXW010000122.1 GCA_029256465.1 Evtepia sp. | reverse complement strand
ATGGTTGTGGGCAGCTTTCGCGCTGAGAGTTTTGAGGATTTGTTTGAGGGAGCCAAAGCGCTGCCGTGGGAACAGTGGATTCCGGAAAATGGGGTATTTCCTGTCAAGGGTTTTAGCCTCAACTCCAAGCTGCAATCCGTTCCTGCCTGCCAATCCATTTTGAAAAAAGCCATTGCAACCCGTCTTGGGGAGGCTTATGGACTAAAGACGCTGCCGGAGAGTGGATCGCTTTATCAAATCCAATTTTCTTTAATGAAAGATATGGTTATGCTAATGCTTGACACCTCTGGACAAGGACTCCATAAACGTGGATATCGAGCGGTAGGTGTGGCTGCGCCATTGCGGGAAACCATGGCTGCAGCCATGGTTCTGCTTTCTGGGTACCGGGGGAGAGATCCCTTCTGTGATCCATTCTGCGGTTCTGCAACCATTGTCATAGAAGCAGCACTCATTGCCAAAAATCGGGCACCGGGGCTGAACCGAAGCTTTTCGGCGCAGAAATGGCATTGGATTCCCACAGACGCTTGGCTTACTGCAGTGGAGGAAGCCATGGATTTGGAGTACAACGGGATGTATGACATCTGGGGCGGTGATTTGGATCCACAGGCCATAGACATTGCAAAAAGCAATGCGGTGAAAGCGGATGTGGAAGATCTAATTCGCTTTGAGATTGCAGATGCACGGCAATTTAGGAGAGAGGAACCCTATGGGCGTATTGTATCGAATCCGCCATACGGAGAACGGATCATGGAGCGTCACGAAGCGGAGGCACTGTATCAGGGATTTGGACAAGCTGTTTCCAGTCTGCCCCAAGGATGGAGCCTCAGTATTCTATCCTCTCATACTGAGTTTGAACGCAGCTTTGGTCGGACGGCGGACAAAAAACGTAAGCTTTATAACGGTATGCTGAAGTGTGACCTCTTTCTAAAAATCAAAAATGTTGGCCTCGAAAGAAGAAAACCAGAGGAATCGTTAGGAAACAAGCGATATCGGTTCAGATTGAATGGTAAATTAAAAATGGCAAGAAATATGATGGAAAATATGGATGTAATCCGGAAAATCACTCTTGCACAATTTGCAAGAGGAAGGTATTATAATAAACATGTTAGCACTCGAAACAAATGAGTGCTAAAAACACCAACTTTGTGTAAAATATTTCTTGATTATAAATGAAGGAGGAAGCAATGATGAAATTAAACCCTCTAGGTGATCGTGTTGTCATTAAGCGGATGGAGGCTGAAGAAACCACCAAAGGTGGGATTATTCTGTCAGCATCGGCAAAGGAACGTCCTGAAATTTCTGTTGTCATCGCAGTTGGTCCCGGCGGATTGGTAGACGGGAAAGAGGTCAAAATGGTGGTGAAACCTGGTGACAAGGTTATTACCGGTAAATATGTCGGCACAGAGGTCAAAGTCGACGGCGAAGAGCTGACTTTGGTTCGTCAGAGCGATATTGTTGCAACAGTAGAAGACTAATGGACGAAACGAAAGGAGAAGTATAGTATGGCAAAAATGCTTTGTTATGGTGATAATGCTCGTCAGGCTTTGGAGCGTGGCGTGAATAAGCTTGCGGATACCGTGAAGGTAACCATGGGTCCTAAGGGAAGAAACGTAGTTCTATGGAGAGCATATGGTGCTCCTCTGGTAACCAATGACGGTGTAACCATTGCGAAAGAAATTGAACTGGAAGATCCGTTTGAGAATATGGGTGTCCAGATGGTGAAGGAAGTTGCCACCAAGACAAACGACGTGGCTGGTGACGGAACCACAACCGCAACTTTGCTTGCACAGGCAATTGTAAGAGAAGGTCTTCGCAATCTGGCGGCTGGCGCAAATCCTGTTGTGATGAACAAGGGGATTGCAAAGGCTACTACTGCCGCAATCGAAGCAATTAAGGCAAATTCTAAGCCTGTGAACGGCACAGAAGACATTGCTCGTGTCGGTGCTGTTTCCTCTGGCGATGAAAAGATCGGCAAGCTGATTGCTGACGCAATGGACAAGGTGGGCAATGACGGTGTGATCACTGTGGAAGAGTCCAAGACTGCTGACACCTACAATGAGGTTGTTGAAGGAATGCAGTTGGATCGCGGCTATATCACACCCTACATGGTTACCGATACCGAGAAGATGGAAGCAGTTCTCGATGATGCTGTACTCCTCATTAATTATAAGAAGATCAGCAGCATTCAGGAAATTGTTCCTGTTCTGGAAGAAGTCATTAAGAGCGGCAGAAAGCTGCTGATTATTGCTGAGGACGTCGAGGGCGAGGCTCTGTCCACCTTGATTCTGAACCGTCTGCGTGGGACGCTGAGCATTCTGTGTGTCAAGGCTCCTGGATTTGGTGACCGCCGTAAGGAGATGCTGCAGGATATCGCCGTTCTCACTGGTGCTACCGTGATCTCTAGCGACACTGGCTTGGAACTGCGTGATGCTACGATGGATCACCTGGGCAGCGCCCGTCAGATCAAGGCAAACAAGGAGACCACCATTATTGTAGACGGCCAAGGTGCTCCTGAAGACATCAAGGATCGCACAGTTATGATTCGTAACGAACTGGAACGCAGCACTTCCGAGTATGACAAGGAGAAGTTGCAGGAACGTTTGGCTAGACTGTCTGGCGGCGTTGCCATCATTCGTGTCGGTGCTGCTACCGAGACTGAAATGAAAGAGAAGAAACTGCGCATTGAGGACGCACTGAATGCGACTCGTGCAGCAGTGGAGGAAGGCATTGTGCCTGGCGGCGGTACCGCTTATGTCAATGCAATTTCTGCAGTTGATGCAATGATGCAAACTGCGGAAGGCGATGAGAAGACAGGTGTGACCATCATCTCCCGTGCGCTGACTGAGCCCCTTCGTCAGATCGTAACCAATGCTGGTTTGGATGGCTCCGTGATCTTGGAGCAGGTTAAGCGCAGCGAAAAGAATGGCTATGGCTTTGATGCCTACAAGGAAGTTTACTGTGACATGATCTCTGCTGGTATTGTGGATCCTACTAAGGTGACCCGTACTGCTTTGGAAAATGCAGCTTCTATTGCTGCCATGTTGCTGACCACGGAAGCACTGGTTGGTGACAAACTGCAGCCTCCCTCTGCTGGAGGTGCAGGTATGCCCGCTGGTGATATGGGCGGCGGTATGTACTAATAGCCCCACAATCTCTCAAGAAACTCAAAAAGGCGTACCGAAGAAGATTCGGTGCGCCTTTTATTTTTGAAGTTGCGACATAAGCATTTTTCCTATATAATAAATAGTAAAAAAAGGTATCTTGCAAAGGATGCGGAAGCCCAAAGTTAGGCTGATGTTTGATTTTGTGACTGGAGGATTTGAACATGAAAAAGCCCCGCATCCTGATTTCTGGAGTCAAAGAAGATCGAAGTAACTATGAAGTGGCCACTTGGTTGGCCGGAGGAGAGCCACTTTCCTACTACTGCCCATCGCCCCAAATTCCATGTGATGGACTTCTCTTAGCCGGAGGGGGAGATATCGCGCCACACCTCTTGGGACAGGAAGACCGAGGATCACGCGACATTGATTTGGAGCGGGATACTGCCGAACTGGCATTGGTGAAAGAATTCGTTTCCAGAGGGAAACCTGTTTTAGGAATTTGTCGTGGGCATCAGGTAGTCAATGTTGCCTTGGGTGGAACACTCATTCAAGACATTGGACCGTCTTTGGAACCTTTTCATAACACGCTTCCCCAGACGGATGAGCGAGAAGTTTTCCATCTGATCTGTACCAAAGAGCACTCTCGGATTGCTGAACTTTATGGGCCGAGGTTGATGGTGAATAGTTGTCATCATCAAGTGGTCGAGCGGCCAGGACAAAATCTTATGATGACTGCCTGGTCGGAATCCGGCCTTATTGAGGCGACAGAGCATGAAAAGCTACCCATTTTCACGGTGCAGTTTCACCCTGAGAGGATGCGCGCATCAGAACCATTCTCAGCGATGGGAGATGGAGAGAAACTCTTCTCTTGGCTCATCGAAGAGTGCCGAAGCAGAATGTGGCAG
>JAQSXW010000006.1 GCA_029256465.1 Evtepia sp. | reverse complement strand
TGAACCTAGTCCTGAAAACCCATTTGGAACAGCTAAAACAGAAGCAAGCATAAACGGCTTACCGCCGCTGCGGTAAGCCGTTTTTCTTAACCTTCGCCCTGATCTATAATACTGCAAATCGAAACTGCAGGAAAGAGTTTCTGACTGCTGCTTTGATCCACTGGAATACTACCTGCTATCATCTGGCCAAGCACGTCCTGATACTGGCCAATCGTAAACTTGTTAAATTTCCAAGAGGAAGGATCATACAAAAACCTCACGGCATCCTCCTTAACTCCTAACACCATGGTTCGTCCCGCATGGTCTGCGTCCCAACGTCCCTCATTGTATTCTAGTAAGGCAAGTTCGTATTTGACGGAAGTTTCAAAGTTCTTGACCACCGAGCAAATGACTGTCTCAGACTCGGAGGCTCGATCCGCATCTGCACCAAAAACCCGTCCCCCAGAAGCTTCTGCCGCAGCAATCACGTTTTGGGTTATCTCCGGATTCCCGTTATTGCAGGCTAAGACCAATTGGGTCCCGCCTTGGTACCAACCCGCAACTTTTCTTTGTATGACCTCTGCAGTTTGCCCTGTACCTGCATACCAATACTGAATCTCAATGGCTCCGCTTCTAAGTCCAAGCCTCGTAGCTGCCAGATCCGCTCCCTCAATAAAACCATAACCATATCGGATCACAGCTGGGTCTGCACTCTCACCGCAAAAGCCTAGCTTTGTATTTCCTTCCAACACCGCTGCATAGCCTGCCAAAAATCCGGCTTGCGTCTCCTGATATAAGACACAATGGGTGTTGGTAGTCGTCTCGTAAACTGCACTGTTTTCTCTGTGCGGTTCTCCATCCAGCAGCAAAAACATCACATCTGGATATGTTTTCTGTGCCTCAAATACCACACTTTCATAGGCAGGGCCGATACAAACTACCACCTTAACCTCAGGTTCCATGCCGTTCTGTAGCGCAGTAAGCCGCCCCTCCTGATTCGCGTCCAAGGCGTTTATCCTGAGATATGAAGAGCCAGTTTTCTCCCCATAGGCACAGATTCCCTTCCAAACCGAGGAGACAACGGTACTGTCTTGGGCTTCTTCACCATCTGTAAGCAGTACAATCACACCTGAATTCAGCTTTTTATCGGCAGCGTCCGCACGTACACCGCAAGCCGCCAAAGAACTCAACATCGTCAAGATTGACACGATACAGATCGCCCTTTTCATTTTCTTACCCCTTTCAACAATTCTTCCGGCTTGTTCGTGTGCTTCCTCTTCTTCTGCTT
Source organism: Evtepia sp. (assembly GCA_029256465.1). GTDB lineage: Bacteria > Bacillota > Clostridia > Oscillospirales > Oscillospiraceae > Evtepia. Next base: position 13,024 of record JAQSXW010000006.1, on the reverse strand, counting down.
TCTCTTGAGGATTATACTTCTACAGAAAAAAAGAATTACCAGAATTTTGTCTAAAGGGCTTTTTTCCCCATTAAGTTGCCGAAATCCTCCTTTGCTCCAGTTCTTTCGCTATTGGAACCAAAGAACTACTTCCGATCCGATCCGCTCCTGCCCGAAGGAAGGCTTCCGCTGCATCAAAGCTTCGGATTCCCCCTGCTGCTTTGATCCTCACATGAGAGGCAATTTGACTGCGAAAAAGAGCAACATCTTCCACCGTTGCACCTCCACGTGAGTATCCCGTGGAGGTTTTAATATACTCTGCACCTGATTCGGATACCAAGTGACACAGCCGGATTTTTTCCTCCTCGTTTAGAAGGCAGGCTTCCACAATCACCTTGAGTAACCTTCCTTCACACGCGTCCTTGACTGTGCGAAGTTCTGTGAGTATACTGTCCCATCTCTTGGCTTTTACCATCCCCACATGAATCACCATATCCACTTCATTGGCTCCGTTTTTTACCGCATTACGAGTTTCCCACACCTTCGTTTCCACCGTTGACGTTCCGTGTGGAAAACCAATGGCCGTGCAAATGGATAATCTGCCTTCTAAATAGCCTGCTGCCTCGGCAACATATACTGGTGAGATGCAGACAGAGGCGGCACTTGCCCAAATCCCCTCGTCGCAAATCCCTTTCACTTCTTCCCATGTGGCCTCAGGCTTTAAAATGGTGTGATCCACCTTGTGCAAAATCTCCTGCATGTCCATAAGCTTATTTCCGCCTCTCTTCCTATGGCAAAGGATAATAATGATGTACGCCGATTTCCACCCTGCGCTCTAGCTTGCCCAGACTGATCAGATAATCCAAATGGGACAGTGCTTCTCCCACTGCAAACCACTTTTGAATCACCGGAAACCCCTGCCAATTTTTTGCCTTGATTGCCCAGGTCATCCTTCCTGCAATTTCATATGTGGTCATACCAGGACTTAACCGAACAATTTTTTCTGTCTCCCCAACCCGTCGGTCATGATGGAGCAGCAACTCGTCAATGCGGCCATAGTAATCTCCCTCTTCACGGTGCCCAGGCAGAGACTTTTTCACCACAAACTTACGAAATTTTTTTAGACTCTCTAGATAAGTACCCAGTGCATTCTCCATATTGGGCCACATAGTTATATTGGGTGTAATATCAAACAGAATATGGTCTGCGGTAAACATAACCGCTTCCTCTGGCATCCAGAGGCAAACCATTCCCGGTGTATGGCCTGGCGCTTCCACCACCTCCAGCAAATGTCCGCCTATTTCGAACGTGTCCCCACCCCTGACGACCTGATAGTTCGGCAAATCTAAGGTGGGGCCATAATTACGGGCAGGATTGAGATGAACGAGCGGCTCCAGTTCTTCCATCGGAAATCCCTCCACAAGAAACCGTCGATCCATGATCTCCCAATATAAATTAGATTCCTCGGAGGCTGCCCAGTGAAAATCCCCTTTCCCCAAATAGATACTTCGCCCATGTCCCACAACCTCTGGTGCAAGACCGATATGATCTGAATGAATATGAGTGCCAAATACATCCAAAGTATCTCGGTTTACATTCAGCTTCCGGAGTGCCCCAAATAGTGCTTGGCGACACTCTGGCTGCTTGAAGCCGGTGTCAATGAGCAGACTGCGATCCTTCCCACGAATCAGATAGCTGTTGAGCACACGCAAGGGATTTTTTGGCAGTGGAACCTGAATGCGATAAATATTTCTTAAGATTTCTTCTGGCATATCATAACCCTCCATTCCAAGTATCTTATCTCTGTATAAAAATCGACATCATTTTGCTTATTGTACCAGATGTGACTCTAAAAAGGAAGGAAGGATAAGAACCCCAGCCTAACGTCATCAGGCTGGAGTTCTTATTTGTAGATGTGCTTTTTAAATGGAACTTTAAATACTAGCGAGCCGCATTATTAATCGCATTCTCTGTATTACGCGTAGCATTATTTACGCCATTTGTAATATCTCGAGCGGTATCTTTTAACCCATTCTTTGCTCTTTCTCCGGCATCTCCGATGTCATCTCCCCAGTCCCGTCTGTCCCAATCGTTTCCATCGTGAACGCCATTGCGTTCTATCGCGGAGCGTTGGCTGGCAGTCAGCCTATTATCATCATCGAAGTCACTAGCTGTATCCCAATTACAGCCACCGAGCGAGCAAAGTAGAACCAGGGCAAGTGCGGCAGTCAAAAAATATGATCGCATGATTTCCCTCCGTCTGTCTCTATTCATCTAACCATTGTCACAATCGATTCTTAAAAAGAATCTGCGCATAGTATGTGTATGGTGTCGAAAAATAAAATATAAAGAAAAAACCAAAAAAAACACTTGATTTTTCCAAACCTTTGATTTATACTAAGTTCAGCTAGCAGGAATCATTCCTAACAAGGAGGGAAATTATGGGAGAGTCCAGGTATTCCAAGCAGCGGGAGCTGATTTACGATGCACTGGCCAGTACCAAAGAACATCCCTCGGCAGAAATGATTTATAAGGAACTGAAACCTTCATATCCATCCTTAAGTTTAGGAACCGTTTATCGAAATTTAAACTTTTTGGTTGAGGAAGGACGCGCAATTTCTATCCCGTCTACGGTGAATCGCTACGATGCTACGACTCAGGATCATCCTCATTTTTTCTGTACCTGCTGCGGTAATCTTTACGATCTTGATATTTCTATGGATCAGACCTTGGATGAACCTGTAGAAAGTCTAGGATATGAGGTGCATCGTCGGGACCTAATTTTCAATGGTCTCTGTCCACATTGTCTTAAAAAAGGCAATTTTGGCACAGAAGATTAATATTAAAATAACCCAAGTTACAAACATTATAAGGAGGAAATTTTATGGAATTCAAATTGTATCGGTGTGAGCACTGCGGTAACATTATTTTCAAAGCATATGACTCCGGTGTAAATGTTGTCTGCTGCGGCGAGGAAATGGTTGAACTGAAAGCAAATGTTACGGATGGTGCCGTTGAGAAGCATGTACCCGTTGTTGAGAAGAACGGAAACGAAGTGAAGGTATCTGTCGGCTCGGTCTTACATCCCATGTTGGCAGAGCACTACATTCCTATTATTGCAGCAGTCAGCGAAGACATGGCTGTATTCAGACTGCCAAAGCCCGGCCAGGAACCCATTCTGAAAACTACTCTTGAGGGTAAAGTCACCGCGTATGAGTGGTGTAACCTCCATGGATTCTGGAAAGGTGAATAATTCCCATATTTACTATCAAAACTGAATTGGATTTAAATAAGCTAATGAGTACTGAAAGGAGTATTGATCATGGAATTAAAAGGAAGCAAGACGGAAGCCAATCTCTGGAAGGCATTTGCCGGCGAAAGCATGGCAAGAAATAAATACACCTATTTTGCCTCTGCCGCAAAAAAAGAGGGCTATGAGCAAATCGCTTCCATCTTTGAAGAAACCGCTGGCAACGAAAAGGAGCATGCTAAACTTTGGTTTAAGGAGCTGGGCGGGATTCATAAAACCGCAGAAAACCTCATGGCAGCAGCAGAAGGCGAACACGAAGAGTGGACCGATATGTATAAGACCATGGCAGAAGATGCCCGCACAGAAGGCTTCCATCGCATCGCTGACATGTTTGATTCGGTCGCTAAGATCGAAAAGTCTCACGAGGAGCGCTACGTGAAGTTGGCGGAGAATATGCAGAACGAGGTCGTATTTAAAAGCCACGATATCAAAGTTTGGTATTGTCGTAACTGCGGACATCTGGAATATGGCATTGAAGCCCCCGAAGTTTGCCCCGTCTGTTCTCATCCTAAAGCCTACTTCGAAATCAAAGCAGATAACTATTAATTTAAAAAGATTCACGTTCCCGCCAAAGCCAAAAATGGCTTTGGCGGGGTTCTTTTTTTGAATCGTACATTCTTTCTATTTCCACTTGTATCAAGCGTCGAACTGTAGTATAATTGGTATTTAGGCATGATCTTTTTTCCTCACTGCCAGAGAAGGCCATTTGCGGGAGGGGCTTCCTTATGAGTATTCATGAAGGTCACCGTAGGCGCGTCAAGCAGGAGTTTTTTCGGGGCGGATTGGAACATTTTTCTGATCTCCGTGCGCTGGAGCTTCTGCTGTTTTATTCTCGCATGCAAGGTGATGTCAATCCGCTGGCTCATACCCTTTTGGATACCTTTGGCTCCCTTGCAGGCGTATTGGATGCAGACCCAGATCGGCTCCTGGAAGTCCCGGGCATTGGGGAAAACACTGCCATTTTACTGAAACTGGTTCCTGCAATGGGGTCCAAATATCTCTCCTGCCGAACCAGTACCGATACCATGATTTCGAGCCCCCAAGAAATGCGCAACTTATTTACGCCTTACTTCTTCGCATCAACAAACGAACGATTCTATCTGGCTGCCTTAGACGGGAAACACAAGTTGTTGGGTGTTCGTAAAATCAGCGAGGGGATTCCCACCGCCACAGATGTGACCACCAGACAAGTGGTGGAAGCAGCCCTGGCTCTCAATGCCACAGTGGTCATCTTAGCCCATAACCATCTCAGTGGGATTGCCACCCCCTCCGATGCGGACCTGCAATCCACCGCATATCTTCAGGGTTTTTTGGCTAAGATGGGGATAACCCTTTTTGACCATGTCATCTTGGTGGATGACGACATGGTTTCACTCCGGGAAAACCACTACCTTTAAGAGAAAGGGGATTTGCCGCATGCCGCAATTTGAAGTAATCAGTGACTATGAGCCTGCCGGCGATCAGCCTTCTGCGATTGCCTCCCTAGTGCAGGGGCTGAATTTAGAGCTAGAGGAACAGACTCTATTAGGTGTCACGGGTTCCGGCAAAACCTTTACCATGGCCAAAATCATTGAGCAGGTGCAGCGACCTGCTTTGGTTTTGGCACACAATAAAACCCTCGCTGCTCAGCTTTGCGCAGAGTTCCGCGAGTTTTTCCCCAATAATGCGGTAGAATACTTCGTTTCTTATTATGACTACTATCAGCCTGAAGCCTATATTCCCCACACAGACACCTTTATTGAGAAGGACAGCAGCATCAACGATGAAATAGAACGTCTGCGTCACTCAGCGACTTCTTCTCTGTTTGAACGGCGCGATGTTATTGTGGTTGCCTCCGTCTCCTGTATTTATGGTCTAGGAGACCCGATCGATTATTCACAAATGGTCATCTCCCTTCGAACTGGTCAGCAGCAGAAACGAGACAAGCTCCTAAAGCGGCTGGTGGAGATCCGTTATGAGCGCAACGATATTGCCTTTGATCGAAATCGTTTCCGTGTGCGTGGCGACACGGTCGAGATCTTTCCCGTTTACGCACGAGACCGCGCCATCCGTGTGGAGTTTTTCGGCGACGAAATTGACCGGATCAGTGAAATCAATGTCGTTACGGGCACACCGGTGCGTATTTTGGACCATGTTGCCATCTATCCGGCTTCCCATTATGTTTCTACGCCAGAGAAAATGGCAGCGGCCGTACAAGAGATCTACCGGGAGATGGAACAGCAAGTTGCCCGATTTGAGTCAGATGGCAAGTTAATCGAAGCGCAAAGAATTCGACAACGAACCATGTACGACATCGAAATGATTCAGGAACTGGGGTACTGCTCTGGAATTGAGAACTATAGCCGTGTCATTTCTGCACGACCACCCGGATCACCTCCCATGACCTTGCTCGACTACTTCCCCAAGGATTTCCTTCTCTTCATTGACGAAAGCCATGTTTCTCTTCCTCAGGTGCGTGCCATGTATGCCGGAGACCGGGCCAGAAAAACGACGCTAGTAGAGTATGGTTTCCGCCTTCCTTGTGCGTTTGACAACCGTCCCTTGAATTTTGATGAATTTAAAGAACGAATAAATCAAACCATCTATGTCTCTGCCACACCTGGAGTCTATGAGAAAAGTCGCTCCGGTCAGATTGTAGATCAGGTGATCCGTCCCACTGGCCTTCTGGATCCTCGGATTGAAATCCGTCCGGTGGAAGGGCAGATAGATGACCTTATCGGTGAAATTAACCTCCGTGTCGAAAAGAAAGAACGGGTTTTGGTGACCGTACTGACCAAGCGCATGGCGGAGGACCTGACCACCTATCTACAAAGTTCTGGTATTGGGGTGCGTTACATGCACCATGATGTGGATACCATTGAACGCATGGAAATTATTCGGGATCTTCGTCTTGGTGAATTCGATGTATTGGTAGGGATCAATCTGCTTCGTGAAGGCCTAGATTTACCAGAAGTCTCCCTTGTTGCCATCCTCGATGCCGACAAGGAGGGTTTCCTGCGCAGCGAAACCTCCCTCATCCAGACCATTGGACGGGCTGCCCGAAATGTCGAGGGACTGGTGATTATGTATGCTGACAAAGTCACCCCCTCTATGTTCGCGGCCATCGAGGAAACCAACCGCCGTCGATCCATTCAAGATGCCTTTAATAAGGCTCACGGGATTGTACCAAAAACGATCATCAAATCCATTCGGAACCTCATCGAAATTTCGCGCACTGCCGATGCCGAAAGTGTGCGCAAACCTGGCCAGGCCTATATGACCCGGAAAGAACGGGACGCAGCCATCTCTCGTTTGGAAAAGGAAATGCGGGAGGCCAGCCGCCGTTTAGAATTCGAATATGCTGCTGCATTGCGTGACCAGATTATTGAACTTCGGAATCACTCTGATGATCCTGCACTTTGATGAAAACACAAAAAAGAGAGAAACCTTGGAATGAAACAATATGTACCTCATTGTCAAATCCTATTTGCCGGTTTTCTTTGGGGAATGATCGGATTGTTTAGCCGCAATTTGTCTGTCGGCGGCCTATCACCCAGCTCCATTGTCTTAGTTCGGAACTTAGGCGGACTCTTTGTGCTCGCCCTTTTGTTCCTCCTTACCGACCGATCAATATTCCGCATTCGACTGAAACACTTGCCCTACTTTTTCGGAACTGGAATCGTCAGTGTTTTGCTTTTTACTCTTTGCTATTTCAGTAGCCAACAAATTTGTTCTTTGGCTGTGGCGGCAATTCTTTTGTACACGGCACCTACCTTTGTTGTGATCTTCTCCGCTATTTTATGGAAGGATCAAATTACAGGCAAAAAGTTGGCTGCTCTCGTGATTGCCTTCGTCGGTTGCTCCTTTGTTACTGGGATTTGGAGTGGCAACCTCTCCTTATCTGCTTGGGGACTTCTTTTGGGCCTGGGCAGTGGATTTTTTTACGGCCTGTACACCATCTTTGCCCGCTATGCCCTTTCTCACTATCCACCCTATACGGTTACGTTTTATACCTTTCTTTTTGCCGGAGTCGGCGCCATCTTTTTTTCAAATAGTGGAGAAACAATCCATACCCTACAAAACAGCCGTATGCTTTTTTTGTCCCTGGGTCTGGTAATCATATCCACCGTCCTCCCCTACTTGTTTTATACCAAAGGTCTATCTCGCTTAGACAGCGGCAAGGCTTCCATTCTTGCCAGCGTGGAACCTGTCGTTGCAGCTCTTGTGGGAATTCTCGCCTTTGGCGAACCCATGGGCATTCCCATCTTACTCGGACTGCTTTGCATCCTCATTTCGATTTACATACTGCGGTGAACTGTATTTATGACAGCTCAATCTATCTGTCTTACTACTGAAATCAAATAGGAGTTTTTTGTATGCATACCCATATTGTTGTTAAAGGTGCCAGAGAAAATAACCTTAAAAATATCGATGTATCTATCCCGAGGGATCAACTGGTGGTGCTCACTGGTCTGTCTGGCTCCGGTAAATCCAGCCTAGCCTTCGATACCATCTATGCAGAAGGCCAGCGCCGATATGTGGAGTCCTTATCCTCCTATGCCCGTATGTTCTTAGGGCAAATGGAAAAACCCGATGTCGATCAGATTGACGGTCTTTCTCCCGCCATTTCCATTGATCAGAAAACCACCAGTAAAAACCCACGCTCCACAGTAGGAACCGTAACGGAAATTTACGATTACCTCCGTCTACTTTGGGCTAGAGTGGGAATCCCCCATTGCCCCAAGTGCGGCAAAGAAATTCACCAGCAAACGATTGATCAAATCATTGATCAGGTAATGAAGCTCCCCGAGAAAGCCCGCATCCAGGTATTGGCTCCCATGGTTCGCGCGCGAAAGGGAGAGCACATAAAAGTCTTGGAAGATGCTAAAAAATCCGGCTATGTGCGTTGCCGGGTCGATGGTGTTCTCTATGAATTAACTGAGGAAATCCCCTTGGAAAAGAACAAGAAACACAGCATTGAGATTGTTGTGGATCGCTTGGTTATTTCACCGGATGTCACCCGCCGTTTGGCCGACTCTGTGGAAACAGCTACTTCTCTCGGCAACGGTCTGGTGATCATCAACCTGCATCATGAGGATCAGGATTTGCTCTTCTCGCAAAACTATGCTTGTCCTGACTGCGGTATCAGTATGGAAGAGCTTACTCCCCGGATGTTCTCCTTTAACAATCCTTATGGTGCCTGCCCCACCTGCACTGGTCTTGGCAGTCAACTCAAAGTAGATCCCAAGCTGATCATTCCAAATCCCAACCTTTCCATTTTCGACGGTGCCATTTCAGCGTCCGGCTGGCAGAATATCAAGGGCGACTCCATTGCCCGTATGTATTTTGAAGCTTTAGCAAAGAAATATAAGTTTAAACTCACCACCCCCATCAAAGATCTGGCCCCAGAAATCCTAGACATTATTCTTTACGGAACAAAAAAAGAAAAACTAACGCTCACGTATGAACGCGCAAATGGAACTGGCACCTTTACGCAGGCATTTGAAGGCGTGGTAAACAACATTGAACGACGGTACCGAGAAACCCAATCGGATGCCATGCGAAGGGATCTGGAAGAGTATATGAGCGAATCCCTTTGCCCAGATTGTCAAGGAAAACGGTTAAAGCGTGAGTCTTTGGGGGTTACCGTCGGCGGCTTGGATATTGATGCCTTTTGTCACAAATCCATTACGGACGCTCTCAACTTTATGAATAACCTAACGCTAAATTCTACACAAGCCATGATTGCGCAACGTATCCTAAAGGAGGCCCGAGAACGTTTGGGGTTCCTGACAAGCGTCGGCCTAGAATATCTGACACTGAGTCGTCAGGCTGGGACTCTCTCTGGTGGGGAAAGTCAGCGAATTCGGCTGGCAACGCAGATTGGTTCCTCCCTTATGGGTGTTCTCTACATTTTGGACGAACCCTCCATCGGGCTTCATCAACGGGACAACGACATGCTGCTTGAAACCATGAAGCGGCTCCGCGACCTGGGCAATACCTTATTGGTGGTGGAACATGATGAGGATACCATGCGTGCGGCTGATTATATTATTGATATTGGTCCAGGTGCTGGCATTCACGGTGGTTATGTGATTGCCGCCGGTAACGCTGAAGAACTTATGCAGGTTCCCGAATCAATAACCGGACAATATCTTTCCGGTGCTAAGAAAATCCCTATTCCAAAGGTACGCAGAGAGGGAAACGGACAGAAGCTTGTAATCCGTGGCGCCGCAGAAAACAATTTAGATCATATTGATGTTGTGTTCCCGCTTGGCACACTCACCTGTGTTACCGGTGTTTCCGGTTCCGGAAAATCCAGCCTAGTCAATGAAATTCTCTACAAAAGGTTAGCTGCCGATTTGAATCGGGCAAAGGTCCGTCCAGGCAAGCATGACAAAATCGAAGGTGAAGAATTACTGGATAAAGTCATTGACATCGACCAGTCTCCCATCGGGCGAACGCCCCGCTCCAATCCCGCAACCTATACTGGCCTATTTGGTGACATCCGAGAGCTCTTTGCCTCAACCCCCGACGCGAAAGCCAGGGGCTATGGGCCGGGTCGATTCTCCTTCAATGTCAAAGGTGGCCGGTGCGAAGCTTGCAGTGGTGATGGTCTGTTGAAAATTGAAATGCACTTTTTGCCAGACATTTATGTCCCTTGTGAAGTATGTAAAGGAAAACGTTACAACCGAGAAACCCTGGAGGTCAAGTATAAATCCAAAAATGTTCACGAAGTCTTGGAGATGACGGTGGAAGAGGGTATGGGCTTCTTCTCCAATATTCCAAAGATTCACCGCAAACTCCAAACTCTTTTTGAGGTAGGTCTGGGCTATATCAAAATTGGCCAACCTTCTACCACACTCTCCGGCGGAGAAGCCCAGCGTGTGAAATTGGCGACTGAGCTCTCCAAACGCTCCACTGGCTCAACTATTTATATTCTGGATGAACCCACAACTGGTCTGCATTCCTATGATGTTCACAAACTCCTAGAGGTGCTGGATCGTCTGGTGTCTGATGGAAATACCGTCGTGGTTATCGAACATAATCTAGATGTCATCAAAACTGCTGATTACGTGATTGATTTGGGTCCGGAAGGCGGGAATGGGGGAGGCAAAATCGTTTGTACCGGTACACCAGAAGAGGTTGCAGCTTGTGATGACTCCTATACCGGTAAATACCTCAAAGCTATGTTCCTCCCCCAAGAGTAACCTTACCTTTCCGACACCACCTCCAATGCTATCACATAGAATATGTTGGAGGTGTTGTATGATGGCAAGCATTGCTGAACTTCTTCTGGCCTTCTTTGCTACCGTCGGTCTTCTCTCTCTGATTTGGCTGCTTTTCGGGCATCTTCTTGCCCCGGGCCCCGCTATGCAGACGTTTTACGCAGTCATCCCCATAGACGGGAATGCTCCCAATTTGGAACAAACCGTCTCGCACCTTCTCTGGCTAAAGGGGGGAAAGCTTGCTCACTTTCAGATTGTACTATTGGATACAGGACTTTCTGAATCAGGGAAAGAGCGAGTTTCTGTGCTGCTCTCCAGAGAACCGGAACTAATCCTTTCCACCCCAGAACTACTACCGCAACTCATCAAAAAGGATGGATAGTCCATGGATACTTCCCCTATCGAACTTACTTATCTGGAAGGAACCGTTTCCTCGGTGCTGTTTCGCAACGAGGAAAATGGTTATACTGTCCTTCGCATTTCTGCAGGGGAAGATACTGAGATTACCGTCGTTGGCTTTATGCCTGGAATTGCTCCAGGAGAAGGTCTCGCCGTACACGGCTGCTGGGAACAGCACAGTATGTATGGGCGGCAACTCAAAGTAGAAATTATGGAGCGCAAGCTGCCCATCGGAGAAGAAGCGGTATTTCGCTATTTGGCTTCCGGTGTTATCAAGGGAATTGGTGCCATCACTGCAAGGCGTTTGGTGGATGCATTTGGTGCCGACACGCTTACTGTAATCGAGGAAAACCCAGAACAACTCACCGAAGTTCATGGCATCACCAGAAAACGTGCTTTGGCAATCGGAGAAGCCCTGCGACTGCAGCTTTCCATGCGTCGTCTCTTAGACTTTCTTTCCGCCCATGACCTTCCCCTCCAGGCCGCCATCCCGCTTTATCGCCGCCTCGGTGAGGATGCGCTCATCGCAATTCGAAACAACCCATACTTACTGACAGACGAGACCATTGGTGCAGCCTTTCAAACCTCTGACAAGCTCGCCATTTCCTTGGGCTTCGAAGAGGACAACCCCCTCCGTCTTGAAGCAGGCCTGCTGTTTGAACTGACACACAATTTGGATAACGGACATGTCTTTCTTCCTCGCGACAAGCTTTTAGCGGCAACGGCTCAGCTTTTGCAGGTGAAAAATGATGCCCTTCTGGATGCTTTGGACGCCTTAGCGGAACAGGGCCGCATTGTCCGATCGGAGATTGCTGGTGAGGATGCTTGCTACCTTCCACGCCTGTATGATTGTGAATGCTATGTTGCCCGCACACTAAAACGCATGGCAGATGCGGAGCTTCATCCTTCTCTTGCGATTGATAAGCTATTGGATCGCATTCAAATGGAGCAAGGAATTTCGTATGCTCCTCTGCAAAAGGAAGCAGTTTATACCGCTGCTCACCGACAGGTGATGTTGCTCACTGGTGGTCCCGGAACCGGCAAAACCACCTCCTTACGAGGTATTTTGGGTCTCTTTACTCAATTAGGCCTGAACACAGTCTTAACCGCCCCGACAGGACGAGCTGCCAAGCGGCTTTCGGAAACCTGCGGTGGTGTAGACGCTTCGACCATACACCGCTTACTGGAGACTCGTTACGATCCTTCCAAAGGTAGCTTGGCTTTCTCTCGCAACGAAGGCTCTCCACTTACTGCCGATGCCGTGATTGTTGATGAAGCCTCCATGGTGGACATTCCTTTGATGTGTGCACTGCTTTCTGCCATGCGAAGCGATTGCCGTCTGGTTTTGGTTGGTGATCCGAATCAGCTTCCTTCCGTAGGTCCCGGAAATCTCTTATCTGATCTCATTCGTTCTGCTCAGATACCTTCCCTTTGTCTGACCGAGATTTTCCGTCAAGCGGCTGTCTCCTCCATTGTACGAAATGCCCATGCGGTCAACGAGGGGAAGGCACCTGAACTAGTGAACAGTGCAAACGGAGACTTTTTCTTTCTCCGCCGCATTGACCCGTCCTCTGCACTGAACACAATTGTCGATCTTTGCTCCAACCGTTTGCCTGAAAACCTCGGAATATCACCCGATCAGATTCAGGTACTATCCCCCACCCGCCGTGGCATTACAGGCACGCTCTCCCTCAACCGCGCCCTGCAACAGGCTCTCAACCCCCCCCAGCCAGAGAAAGCAGAGCGGATATTTGGCAGCCAGTGCTTCCGTATCGGAGACAGGGTCATGCAGGTTAAAAACAACTATGACTTACTATGGCAGGATGACAGCGGAAAAGAATTTGGTATGGGTATTTTTAACGGTGATATTGGCCGAATCAATTCCATTGATGTCAAAAGCAGCTTGATGACCGTAGACTTTGATGGACGTTTGGCGGAATATACGCCCGATTTGCTGAATCAATTAGAACCGGCCTACGCGATCACAGTCCATAAAGCCCAAGGTAGCGAATATCGCGCGGTCGTTCTTTGCGCAGTTGATGCCGCCTCCATGCTCCTAACCCGCGGCGTTCTTTATACCGCCATCACTAGGGCAAAAGAACTGCTTATCTTGGTGGGAGATGAAACG
>JAQSXW010000121.1 GCA_029256465.1 Evtepia sp. | reverse complement strand
AATTTTTGCCACTTTTATCAGAAATTTTTACATAAGCAGCAGCCTGGGCGTCAGAGTCCACTTCGAGCGCATGTTCTTCGTAGTCTTCAAAGGAGAAGTGCAGTTCCGGGTGAGCCATCCGAAGGGCGCGGCTCACTGCATCTAAGGGACCATTGCCTCGGGCAGATAAATAGTAATGTTCTTTCCCGATTTTTAGCGTGATGTCAGCAGCAGTGCCAGTGTCGTTTCGAAGCCAAGAGACATCCTTCAGAGCCATCGGACTGCAAATATTGACGTACTCCTGCTGGAAAGCATCCAAGATCTCCTGAGGTTCCAGCTCTTTATGTGCACTATCAGAGACACCTTTGATGAAGTAACCAACTTCTCCCCGCAGATCTTCGGGGAGATCATAACCAAAATGATGTTCTAAAATATAAGAGATTCCGCCCTTGCCTGATTGGCTGTTGATGCGGATGACATCAGTTTCGTACTCTCGGTTCACATCGCCGGGATCCAGAGGAAGGTAAGGAACGGTCCAGTGAGAAAGTTCCTGATCCTTGTGAAATTGCATTCCCTTGGCAATGGCATCCTGATGAGAGCCTGAGAAGGCGGCAAAGACCAATTGACCAGAATAGGGATGTCGACTGGAGATAGGCATACCGGTAATTTCTTCATAAAACTTGACAATCCTGGGCATATCTGAAAAATCCAGTTCCGGATTGACACCATGGGTGTACAGGTTCATCGCAAGGGTAATGATATCCACATTGCCGGTTCGCTCACCGTTGCCGAACAAGGTGCCCTCCACGCGCTGACCACCGGCCAAAAGACCCAACTCAGCGGCGGCAACGCCCGTGCCTCGGTCGTTATGGGGGTGGACGGAGACAATCACATGCTCCCTATCGTGGAGATGGCGGCTCATGTAAGCGATTTGCTGGGCATAGACATGAGGCATGGACATCTCTACCGTGGCGGGCAGGTTCATGATCACTGGTCGGTCGGGAGAAGGTTTCCAGATGTCGATCACGGCGTTACAGATGCGCAGTGCGAATTCCGGTTCCGTTCCGGTAAAGCTTTCGGGTGAATACTCAAAGGCAAAATTGGTTTCGGGCATTTGAGCCGCGTATTGACTAAACAAGCGAGCGCCTTCCTGTGCAATCTGGATAATATCCTCTTCCGATTTGCGAAACACTTGCTGCCGCTGGGCGAAGGAGGTAGAATTATACAGATGCACAATGACGTTTTTGGCCCCGCGAATCGCATCAAAGGTTTTTTCAATGATGTGTGGCCGGGATTGTGTGAGCACCTGAATTGTGACGTCATCTGGAATCATATCACGATCGATTAAAGTGCGAAGAAACTCATATTCCGTGTCCGAAGCGGCGGGGAAGCCTACCTCAATTTCCTTAAAGCCGACTTCCAAGAGGAACTTGTAAAATGCAATTTTCTCCGTTAGATTCATCGGGGTGACGAGCGCCTGATTTCCATCCCTCAGATCAACACTGCACCAGATTGGTGCTTTGTCCAAACGATCCTTCTTCACCCAGTCAAAACATTCTTCGGGCGGGATGAAGTAACCGGCCCGGTATTTTTTGAAATTATTCAAGCACAATCCTTCCTTTCCCGGAGACAAAAAACCTTCGTCTCCTGCTTATGACAAGAGACGAAGGCTAAAAAAGCTTCCGCGGTACCACTCTTATTGACGTCTAACAACGTCCTCTCAAATAGTTCGCACTCCGGGGTGAGACGCAAGACCAACCCATACGGTCTTACACCAACCAACCGCTCTCTGTGATGGGCAATGAAACTGCATATTCCCTTCATTGTGCCGCAATATGAAATTATACTGTCTCTAGGATAGCGGATCGAGATGCCTTTTGTCAATGCCCAATGCTACAAAAATTGAGCTTCCTAGAGCATGTCCCTTTGGGGAAAGAAGATATTTTTGCAAAACGAGGATTTCTCCTTTACTTTATCAAGGTAGTGTGCTAGTATGATAACGTGATAAACGAAAGGGCCTTTTTTAGAAAGGAGATCCCTATGTGTTTGGAGGAAAGCAGCATGAGGAATGATGAGCGAATTGCCTTTGCCCTGCGTGAACTTTATGGAAGCTACGGCTACAGTCGGTTCAAAATGGGTAAGTTCGAGGAATATGAGCTTTATGTCCGAAACAAGGATTTTCTGACAGGAGATCGGATGATTACCTTTACGGATGGGGATGGAACACTTTTGGCCCTTAAGCCAGATGTGACAATTTCAATCATTAAGAATACGCAAGATGGTGACAATACAGTTCGAAAGGTGTATTATCAAGAAAATGTGTACCGCACTGGAAGAGGGGAGACCTCCTACCGGGAGATTATGCAGACCGGACTAGAATGCATTGGAGCGCTGGATGCGTATCAGGTGTTTGAAGTCATCTTCCTAGCAGTGAAGAGCCTTGAGGCGATCAGCCCAGATTATGTGCTGGATCTCTCACACATGGGGCTCGTATCCGGCCTCATGGCTTTGTCTGGGGTGCCTGAGGAACAGTATGCTAGAGTTCTTTCCTATGTACGGGAAAAAAACCCAACGGAACTCATGGCATTCTGCCGGGAATTCCAGCTTTCTGAGCGGTCCTGTGCTTTGCTCAAACTGCTTATTGACACCTATGGAACAATCAAAACCGTACTCAATCTGCTAGAACCCTATTGTACGGAGGAAGCGTCCAAGAGGGCTTTGGAGGAGCTGCGCATCATTGATCAGCTTTTGACAGCGAGCGGCTTAGAGGAGCGGGTGCAGATTGATTTTTCTGTGGTGAATGATATGGGATACTACAATGGGATCGTATTTCAAGGCTTTATTAAGGGGCTTGCGGACGGGGTTCTGTCCGGTGGCCGTTATGATAAGCTGGTGGAAAAAATGGGGAAGCAATTTGGAGCCATCGGCTTTGCGATTACCCTCAATGAATTGGAGCGCCTTAGTCCTGCAAGGCAGGAGTATGACGTGGATATGTTACTACTCTACGATGAAAACACGAATCTGGTGGAGCTTTCCAAACACAGTGCCGAGCTTACTTCACAGGGGAAACAGATTATGGTGCAAACCATAAAAGGGGAGAGGATTCGGC
>JAQSXW010000005.1 GCA_029256465.1 Evtepia sp. | reverse complement strand
ATCCTTTCCCCATGGAAGAGTTTGAGGCACCCCGCCGAGATACGAAAGGCCGACTCATTAATCCGGATGACGAAGAAGCCAGACGGGCAGCCCGAGAGAAACGTGCAGGCGAGCGTGGCACGGGAAAGCCGCTTCCCGTGCAGGCAGCTCGAGATAAGCGGATGGGGAAGCCTGGTACAGGGAAGCCTCTTCGCGAACAAACGGAACAAAAAAAGGCATCTAAGCCCATCAGAAAGCCAAAGCAAGACCTTAAGGAAAGACTCCAAGAGCAGGTGCCGGAAGAACACAGTAAGCTCCCGGAGCCTGTGATCCGCCGTAATCCTTTGGATGGTGACGTGATTATGGATGCCACGGCCCGACTTCTGGCATCAAAGCCGATTCGGAAGCCTATTCCTGATTCGGAATCCCTGCAGAAAAAACCATCAGGGGGCAAACAAACGGTCCAGGGACAGAAGACAGGGAAGCTGGAGACCACTGGAGAGAAAAAGAAAAAACCAGAAGGAGGCCGCAGCCAACGGCAAAGGCCACAACCAACCGGGACCAATCGTCCGAGAGCAGAGAAACAGCAAGTCTCCCCCGCACCGATGGGTGATGAAAAGAACGAACAAAAACAAACACCCATTCGAAGTGAAGCCAAGGGGAGAGGAATCCGGCGTAATGTTCCTACTTTTGAGGGACCTCGGAGCCATCAAAAGGATTCCACGGAACAGCCCAGCCTCATGAAGCCGTTCTATATTAAACATGACTAAAAGGTTAAAAGATACTCCAAAGAAGAAGCGGCCCTTCTTGTGGCGAGCAGGAAAGTGGCTGCTTCTGCTTGCCTTACTCATAGGCTTCTTTTGGTTTGAACAAAATAGTATTCAAACCGAAGTGATTGATGTGAGAGGGGCTCCCTCCGCTTTTGACGGTCAACGGATTGCCGTGATTTCCGATTTGCATGGAAAAGAGTTTGGAGAAGGCAATCAGGTTTTACTAGAAAAAACAGCAAGCCTAAAGCCCAACCTCATTGTCATCACCGGAGATCTGGTTCGGGAAGAGGAAGAATTTAAAGTCGTTCCGGCATTGGCTTCGGGGCTTACGAAGATCGCACCAACCTATTATGTGACCGGAAACCATGAATGGGCGGGCAAGCACGTTCCAGAACTCAAGGAGCTGCTTGCCAGTTGCGGAGTCAAAGTCTTATCCAACGAATTTGTCTCGTTTGAGCAGAATGGTCAAACGCTGGTGCTCTTAGGTGCAGACGACAGAAATGGACATGCCGATCAAAAGACAGTGCCAAAATTGGCAGATGATGCCAGGGCAGCAGAGGGAGAGGACGCCTTTTTGTTGCTCCTGTCTCATAGAAACAACCGCGTGGAGACCTATGAGGAAGCGAAGGTGGATTTGACCCTGTGTGGTCACGCGCACGGTGGACAAATCCGCTTGCCGTTCACGGACGGCCTCATCGGCCCGCACCGAGAATTTTTACCGAAATATACCGCAGGGCTTTACAAACTGTCCTATGGACAAATGGTGGTATCCCGCGGCCTGGGTGGCGAGTTGCCCGCTTTTCGTTTGTTTAACCGTCCCCATCTGCCCCTCGTCATATTGCGGGCAGGGACGTAAAGGAGACTCAAACCATGAATTACCATGCTGGAAGCTTTGATATTGCCGTCATCGGTGCAGGCCATGCTGGGATTGAAGCCGCTTTGGCCGCTGCCCGGTTGGGGCTTTCCACCCTTTGCTTTACCATCAATCTAGATGCCGCAGGGAATATGCCCTGCAATCCTGCAATTGGTGGAACTGGAAAGGGGCATCTGGTTCGAGAATTGGATGCTTTGGGCGGAGAAATGGGGAAGGCTGCAGATAAAGCCTGTATCCAATACCGGATTTTGAACCGAGGGAAAGGCCCTGCAGTGCACTCTCTGCGAGCACAGGCAGACCGTCGAGAGTATCAAAAAGTGATGAAACATACCTTGGAGCTACAAGATAATTTAGTTGTAAAGCAAGCGGAAGTCACAGAGATCCTGACACAGGATGGCAAAGTTTCGGGGGTAAGAACCTACACTGGCGCCACTTATGAAGTGAAGGCTGTCGTCATCTGCTCCGGTACCTATCTGGGCGGGAGAACCATTGTGGGAGAAGTGACTCGCGATAGTGGGCCAGATGGGATGTTCGGCGCATCTGCTCTGACAAAGAGCCTTCAGAAGCTGGGACTCACGTTGCGTCGATTTAAAACCGGAACACCGCCGCGGGTGAATGCGCGTACGGTTGATTTTTCGGTTCTAGAGCGTCAAGAAGGCGATGAAGATGTGATTCCCTTTTCCTTTGAGACAGAAACGCTGCCGAGCAATCAGGCAGTTTGCTACATTACTTACACCAATGAGAAAACCCATGAAGTCATCCGCAAAAATCTACACCGATCCCCTTTGTTTTCCGGCGTGATTGAGGGAGTTGGACCTCGTTACTGTCCCTCCATTGAGGATAAGGTGGTTCGGTTTTCCGATAAACCACGGCATCAGCTCTTCCTGGAACCGATGGGACTTGACACGGAGGAGATTTATATTCAAGGCTTTTCCTCTTCGCTCCCTGAGGAAGTGCAGGTTGAAATAATGCACACGCTACCCGGGTTAGAGCAGGCGGAGATGACCCGCTGTGCCTATGCGATTGAATATGACTGCGTGGACCCAACGGAACTTCTGCCTACCTTGGAGCATAAGCGGGTATCTGGCTTATATGGTGCGGGGCAATTCAACGGGTCCTCCGGCTATGAGGAGGCTGCTGTCCAAGGGTTCGTGGCTGGCGTCAACGCAGCTTTGAAGCTTCTGGGGAGAAAACCACTGGAATTAGACCGGAGCCAGGGCTACATTGGCGTTCTTATCGACGACCTAGTGACAAAGGGGACCAATGAACCATACCGGATGATGACCTCGCGGACGGAATATCGCCTCCTTCACCGGCAGGATAATGCGGATGAGAGACTCAGTCCTTTTGGATATGAGATTGGACTCATTAGCGAGGAGCGCTACCGCAGGGTACAGGAAAAATATGAGGCAGTGGCTAGAGGGCAGAAACGCTTGGAGCATGTCGGTATTGCACCGATGGAAGCCTTAAACACCATGCTAAGGGAAAAGGGAGAACCGGAGACAGGAAATGGTCTGCGGCTTGGTGATCTACTTCGCCGGCCACGAATCAGTTATCAGGATTTGGCACCCTTTGACCCAGACCGCCCAGAGCTTTCCGCTGAGATTACCCAGCAGGTGGAGATTTCCGTCAAATATGCGGGCTATATTGCAAGGCAAAATCGCCAGTTAGAGGAAATGCGACGCTTGGAGGGCAGAGGTTTACCCTCCGATTTGGACTATACGAGCCTTTCAGGGCTCCGTTTAGAAGCACGGCAAAAGCTGAATCAAATCCGCCCGCGGAGTTTGGGACAGGCTTCTCGGATCTCCGGGGTATCCCCTGCGGACATCGCTGCACTCATGATCTGGTTGGAGCGGACAGGGAAGAATCCGATTTAGTGAATAGGAGTGAAAGGAACGGATCAATGTCAGAGGAACTATATGGCATCCGCAAGGAAAACAAGTCTGTTCTTTTAGGATTATCCGGTGGTGTTGACTCGGCAGTATCGGCTGCGCTACTGCAAAAAACGGGTTTTAGGGTGCTTGGACATTTCTTGGATATTGGATTGGGAGGAGAAGAGGACGCTCGTAAGGTGGCGGAATCCCTCTCGATTCCATTCTCAACGGGAGATATCCGGAAGGAGTTGGAGGACAAAGTTTGTGCCCCCTTCGCCGAGGACTATCTGGCAGGGAAAACACCCATTCCTTGTGCACGCTGCAATCCGGCGGTGAAGTTTCCGGCCCTGTTTCGAGCAGCGCAGGAGCATGGTGCGGATTTTGTGGCTACTGGGCACTATGCTAGGATTGTTCGCAATGAAGCGGGAGAGGCGTTCCTCCATCGGGGGCAGGCTCAGAACGATCAGGCATATATGCTGGCGAGACTACCGCGAGAGTTTTTGCCTCGCATTCTCTTCCCGCTGGGAGAGTATGAGAAGAGCCAGGTGCGTACTTTGGCGCGGGGGTTTGGTATTCCGGTCGCAGAAAAGCCGGATAGTATGGAAATCTGTTTTATCCCTGACGGAGATTATGCCGCCTGGCTAGAGCAGCGTGGGAAAACGCCGCCGTCTGGAAACTTTGTAAGCCGAGATGGAACCGTCCTGGGTAGACACAAGGGCATCCATCATTATACCTTGGGACAGCGCAGGGGCCTAGGGATATCGGCGGAGAATCGGCTCTTTGTGACGGAAATTCGCCCCCTCACGAACGAAGTGGTGCTCTCAGACGGAGGAGACCTCTATGCCAAGAGGGTGAGCTGTGAGGACCTGAATCTTTTGGCGCCCATCGAAAACAGCAGGTCCCTGAGTGTTCGTCTGCGGCATTCGAAAGTGGAATGCCCAGCTGTGATTCATCTGCTGGAGGGCGGGGGAGCAGAATTGGAGCTCCTTACAGAGGCAAGAGCTCCGACTCCAGGACAGTTGGCGGTCTTTTATGACGGCGACTTGGTTTTGGGGAGCGGCTGGATCACAGGAGGAGGCTAACATCCCCATGGATCAAAACAAGATGGAGCTACTTCCGGTCAAAGGAAACACTTGGGTCATCCGGAGCTGGAACATGATCCCACTGTATCGGATCGATCAGCAACGCTGTATACTTTTGGACAGTGGCTTGGTCGAGCAGCGAGAAGCCCTAGATGCGCTGCTGCAGGAACATGGGCTTGTCTGCGTTGGGATCATCGGCAGTCATGCACATATGGACCATGCGGGTAACCACCGTTTTTTCCAGAGAACCTATGGAGCTACCGTTGCCATGTCCTTGGGAGAGGCGGGGATTTTAGCCTCTCAACTTGGCATGGAACTCAGCCTCTATAACCTGTCCCCTAGGCAGATCGCCAAGGCGAGTTATCTGGAAGGCATGGCTTGTACGGCAGATGTGATTATCCTTCCGACGGATCAGCAGGTAACACTACACGGTGTTACCTTTGACGTTTTCCACACGCCAGGGCACAGCGCCCACCACATTGCTGTCCGGACACCGGATGATGTAGCCTATCTCGGGGATGCCATTATGACTGGGCGCACGTTGTTTCGCTCAAAGTTTCCCTATGCTTTTTCCGTCGCAGCTTGTTTTGATAGCTTGCGTCTCCTGCGGAGCTTGGAGGCTGAGACTTATATTGCGGCTCACTTTGGCATCTATCCAGAGATTCTCTCCCATGTGGATATGGAGCTTGCCTTCCTGCAAAGAAGGATGAATGAAATTCTAGAGTTGGTTGAGGGCGATTCCACAGTCGAATGCGTGGCGAAACGAATTGGCGAGGTTTATGGAATCCAGCCCAAGGATATTACGGATATGGCTTATTTTGAGCGTGCGACGAGGGCCTATCTCCAGTATCTCTTTGATTTGGGCCTTCTAGAGGTGGTGCTTGTGGATGGCCTACTCCGCTACTGTCGGACAGGAGCGCCCCTCCCAGAACGAAACGACATTTCCCGGGGAACTCCTCCGCCTGGTTAACTTTCTTTTATAAATAACATAACGCCCGTCCAGATTGGACGGGCGTTTGCTATGCTTACATAAGCTGGTAAAATTAAATAATACGATTGATAAGATGTTATTCCTTTTGTAATTGTTGTAACACTTGTTGTGTTTGGTGTATGTGTAAAAAGGGATCAGCCCTGACATTGTCAGCTACAAAATTTTGAATCTATGGAACAGTTCAAAGCTGAGCTCAATGATTATTTGGATTATTACAACAACCGACATATCAAGTCAAAGTTAAAGGGCTTGTCACCTGCATTTCACAGACAACAAGCCCTCTTGGCTGCTTAATTATAAATATTTTTATCTTTTGGGGCACTTCACACTGATGTGCGTCTTACTTCGGCAGGATTTCAGGATGTGTCACTTTCTGCTCGCGGCTTCTGCGCAGAGTTACAATCAGACCCCCAAGCTCGAGCACAGTAACAAGAGAGAGATAAACATATAACTGGGAGGTTTCAGCCGCTTCGATTGTGGTACTATTGACTGGCACTAATGGTTCAGGTAAATGAACTTTGCCCATCTCATCTACAAGTTTAATATTCATTATGCCTGGATTATGCTCAACAATATACAAAACGGATTGGTTTTCTTGTGATACAGATATATGTAAACCACTGTCCAAAATCACTTCCCTAATATCTGCACTAAACGTTCCGTAGATCACGTAATAGAGCCGCTCTCCTTGGGATTGGATTGCAGTAAACAGTTGATTTTGGCTGCTTGACTTGCATACATCATAGCTGATACCCCTCATCATATATTTATGATTGAGGCCATAGGAGAAGCGAGCAATGCCTCTGACACGCTCAGGACCCGACCAATATACAAGCACATCCGAATCAAGTCCATCAAACCTAATTATATCGATGTAATCTACTAATATATTTTCGTCTTTCTTCAAGGTATCATTGAGATAGTAAGCAATATCACTGATATTATAAAACTGGCCATAGATAACCCAGCACAAAGTTGCGGAAAAAATCAGTGACAAAAGCATGCCTATAAATGGTATTTTTCTTTTCATTACAAGCACGTGCCCCTTTTATCTGATTACGAGAAGAATGTTTTGACTCCATTAGAAAGCGCTTGCACTCCTTGTTTGAAAGAGATACTACCCGCGGCAGAGGGTCCGCCGCCACTGAAACCGATGCCGATACTATAACCGGATATCGTCCACTTGCTGTGCCCATAACTCCACTGAAGCTGGACTGCAGAATGCACATGGTCATAACATTTCAAAGTAAAAGATCCTTGTCCAGCTCTAGCAAAACCGTTGCTGAGCAACTCAAATTCCCCGCCAATACCATGATTTGCGGGCTGAATCCCATCAATCATAGCTTGAGTATTGTCATACCAGACATTGGTTGTATAACCACGATTCAGTTTCATAGAGACAGAATTCTCATCGCAAATGTAGTCTCCAGACCAGGAAATAGCTACCCCATCCCTATCCTGAAACACCGGAGAGGATGTCCAGTAATAATTCCAATAGACATTATATGCAGTGCTATTTGACCCTTTAATCCCATAGGCATTCAGAGTCATTCTTAATTCCGCCGCCGCCGCCATCAATTCGCTATTAGAGGGCAAATAATTTTCATCTTCTCTCATTTTTTCAACGATTTTGATATTGCCCTCAGAGTATCCCCTTTCCGTTAATGTCTCATCGGAGTACTGCGTTAAACTATTCAATTGTTCAATATATCCATTGCTCTGATCGCTTGCAGTATAGGATGCAAGAGAACCTTCTTCCATCAGATTGGATTCACCAGAACCTTCTTTCATCAGAAACGCTTCATACTCGTTAATAACATATGGCGCTTCGCTGTTTTCGGGACTATACGCAGCGGAAGTTGGAATCACCAAGCATGTCATGAGAAGAAAAGATGCTGACAATGCTATAGCTTTGTTTTTCATATAACCATATACTTTCAAATTTACACCAAATGATCAATTAGTAAATGTATTATATAATATTTATTGTTTTCTGTAAAGGTATAATTTCCATTATTTGTGCAATATTGTGAAAAGGGCCTTTCTTCCATGAATGGGGATCAACAATATGTCCATTACATAACCGCTTTATCTGGAAGAATCATCGTTCTGCCAAAGGAGTTGCAGGGGATATGGCATATTTTGAGCCGGCGACGAGGGTCTATCTCCAGTACCTTTTGATTTGGGGCTTCTAGAAGTGGTACTTGTGGAAGGCCTGCTCCGTTACCGAAGGACAGGAACAACTCCTCCAGAACGAAAGGACATTTCCAGGGGAACCAACAGCCTGGTTCACTCTCATAAAGAATACCGAGTATAAGACAAAAACGGCCGGAAGTAAATTTCGGCCGTTTTTTCTATGGTGCTGCGATAAACCGCTCTTCCGGGATTTTCTGAAGGTCCGCAATCCAAAGTTCTCCAAAGAGTTTGTTCAGTTATTTTCCTTCTTCTTGTAACAGATTATGATTCAACGCTGAAACAGTGTACAGTAGAGCTTGAATCACAGTAATTTTCTGCGCTTACAGAAATTTTTGAATGCTATGGAGTTTTGAATAAATTACAGAATCTCTGTCTTTGCTGAATCGTTCTTAAAAAAGAACATTTTGGGAGGGAGGGATTCTATCCTAGAGTATGGTATGAATTATATACAAGTGGCTTGCCAAAGTCAGCAAGAATTAGATGTTAAGTTTTTGTCCCAAAATATGAATGAGGCCAAATAAGCATATGCGACTGCAAAACGTAGCACTAGTAAAATCAGCACTAGAAGTAACGCAACAATAAAGCCTCAATTTAAATAATGATTTCCAAGTAATGCTTAAGAAATTTGAATACTAGAGTGATACAATTTGACAAAGAGGAAGAAGTCCAGTGTATCAAGACACTCAGCGACGACACAGTATTCATTACAAATTTGGTGATTTTCTCATAGCTTGACAAGATCTCATTAAGGGTGTTCATAAAAATCCGTAATGACCCATTTTCTATTCAAAAGCTGGAGGGTAATGTGAACTGGGACATTCCGACTTCCACTGATGTTTTTTCCTTGGGCATCATATACATCTTTTGAGTACCAATAGATGGTTTTAGCCTCCCCATCCCAAAAATAAGTGATGGGAAAGCTGGTGCGTTTGTGCTCAGTTACAGTGGGATTCTGATCGGTGATATATAAATATCCATCTCTGCGACTCATTTTATTATAGATTTCGTCTGAAACAATCTCTTTGTATGGGTTGTTTTGCCCAGAATTATGAAAACTGTATCTTTCAATTGCAAAAACTTTTGCGCTCACATATAGGGATGGAATGATGTACAAGCTCAGCAGTGCCCCAAGGCAAATGAGAGTGATCTTATTGCGTTTCTTCATGTTTTTTAATTTTTTCATACCTATACTCCAAGAATGGATTTCTTGATTGGCTATTTATAAACTGATATAAAGATCATGAGACTCATCGGCTCCCACTTTAAGGCCTGGATAATACTGGTTCACGAATTCCATAAGGATTGCTTCAATTTCCCCCATGGAATACCCCTCAATGGAAGACTGTTTACTCGTGACCTATTTGGGGGGTGCTGTCATATACCGCTCTTCCAGAACCCTCTGAAGTTCCACAATCTGGTCAAAGATTGGGCTTTTTGCATTTGGATAGCCAATGTTCTCCAAAATAGTAGTCAAGCCATTGAAGGCGCAATAATAAAGCTTCTTATAATTGATGTGTGTATCGTCGCCTGTGTCAGCGTCTAATTGTTTTAATATCTGTACAGTGGCCGCCGCTGCTGCATGTAACTGCACTTTCGATGATGTCATCTCGTATCCTGGCATACATGTCACATCCTTTTTCCCTTTGTGTTACTTAGTAATAGTCATTCTATAATAGTCTATTACTGTTTATATTGCAAGGTATTTAGGGATAATATTATGACATATACTTACTACTGAGGTGCTGGTAGGGATGGATATTTTAAAAGAAATTGAAAATATGAGGCTAAAAAGGGGTTGGTCCATTTACACGATGGCCAAGGAATGTGGATTAGACCAATCCACGATCTCCGCTTGGTATCATAAAGGGAGAAAGCCTAGCGTTGAATCCTTGGAAAAGCTGTGCGAGGGCTTTGGGATTACGATGTCTCGTTTTTTTGCAGTGGATGATGAACTGATTACCCTTACCAGAGAACAGCGTGAACTGTTAAACTGTTGGGATGCCTTATCAAAAAAGCAAAAGGTCTCCACACTCCAACTGATCAAGGATATGCCAAATATTGATTGAAGACGAAGATCCGCCATTTCTAACGATATGGCGGCATATATATATTTCGATTACTATGTGGTAGTTTCGTAAAGATTTTTTGAAGTATTAAATTGTATGAGGAAAGTAATGGCTGCAATAAAAGAGATAATGTAAAAAATAATTGCTAGTACAGGAATGATTACGGAAATAAATGCTGCAATCTGAAATATTGCCATGTAATTCCATGTTGACCGAAGCTTCTCACCGTTCAGCTCAATGCCATGACTGGTTTCCATTTCTTGTACACCGCTGACAACGATATAAGAGATATAGAGAGAAATTACGGAGCTAACAATACCTAAAACTATACCCAGCCATCCCAGATGCATTTTTAATCCCAACAGATCCATGGCATACAATATACTGGTGTAGATGCCCATTCCGATAGACAATGAACGGACTTTGGCAAACAGTGTGCTCTGGCTGATCAGCTCATCTATTCCCTTAATCAGAAAGAAATATCCGACAAAATCTGGAATGAAACCTATGGTGGAGTTCCCTATATTGAGATTGAAATCCAAAAAGATCAACAAGAAGCCAATAAAAATATTTCTCATGTTTCATCCTCCCGTTTCTTTTGACTATATTTTGTATTGTATCATATGTTACTGAGTGATACAAACTCAACTAATGTGAGGAGATGTGGAAACATTTTAATGCAAGGAACTTGTGAGAAAAGATGCTTCATGCTTGCAAAAAGCAAGAACCCCCGATACATAGTATCAGGGGTTCTTGTTCTTTTTTCATAACCTGTATGTAATTAGCACTTTTCAAAGATGGCAGTCACGCCAAGGCCGCCGCCAATGCACAGAGTAGCAAGCCCGTGCTTTGCGTCGGGGCGCTTTGCCATCTCGTGGAGCAGAGTGACAATGATGCGCGCACCGGATGCACCGATGGGATGTCCGATGGCGATGGCACCGCCGTTTACGTTTACCTTGGACATATCAAAGTCTAGCTCACGAGCAACAGCAATGGATTGGGCAGCGAAGGCCTCGTTTGCTTCAACCAGGTCAATGTCCTTGATAGTGAGGCCAGCCTTGGAAAGTGCCTGACGAGAAGCGGGGATGGGGCCAACTCCCATGATTTTGGGATCTACGCCACCCTGTCCCCAACTAATGACCTTGAAGAGCGGTTTCAGGCCATACTTTTCCACTGCTTCCTTAGAAGCCAATATAATGGCAGCTGCACCGTCGTTGAGGCCAGAAGCGTTGCCAGCGGTGACACGGGAAACGCCGGTGTTCTCGGCAGAAGGCGTCATTTTCGTTGCCTCGAAGGTCATGACGACGTTCTCAAGCTTGCCATCTGGGGAGGTGGGGAAGGCACCCTTCAGCTTTGCTAGGCCCTCGGCGGTTGTCTTCTTCGGGTGTTCATCGGTTTTTACTTCAAAAGTCCCCTTTTTGGTCTTTGTCATAATGGGAACAATTTCATCGCTGAAGCGGCCGGATTCCACAGCGGCAATTGCCTTTTCCTGTGAAGCCAGTGCAAAAGCGTCCAACTCTTCGCGGGTGATGCCCCAGATGTCACAGATATTTTCAGCAGTAGTGCCCATGTGGTAATTGTTGTAAGCATCCCACAAACCGTCGCGGATCATCACGTCAATCAGTTTGTTATCGTTTAGACGAGCACCCCAGCGAGCAGCAGGAACTGCAAAGGGAGATGCACTCATATTCTCAGTGCCACCGCACATCACAAGGTCGGCATCGCCTGCGGTAATGCTACGGGCACCTTCAATCACGGATTTCAAACCAGAGCCGCAGACCATGCCAATGGTGTGAGCGGGTACTTTCATCGGAATGTCGGCCTTGATGGAACATTGACGCGCAACGTTCTGTCCAAGAGCGGTGCCAAGAACATTGCCGAACATCACTTCGTCCAGCCATTCACCCTTCACGTTGGCACGGTTTAGGGCTTCTTTCATGACAGCAGCGCCCAGCTCGACAGCAGGGACATCCTTAAGCGCACCACCGAATGATCCTACGATGGTACGGCAGGAACTAACAACATAGACTTCCTTCATCATTTAATTTAACCTCCCTATCTCAATAAAGCAGCTTTAGAAAACAAAGTTACGACGGCATTATATAGCAAAAATGTATGAAAATCAAATGCTTTCCCGGAAAAGCATGTAGAAAATCTAACCAAAGAGGGATGGTTAAGAGAATGCAGCATCCCCAAGCGCTATCAAATCTTCAATTACCATGTGCGCCAGACGCAGAATGTCGTCCCCTTTTTTTAGGCGCAGGGCCAAATGCGGTTTCTCTCCAGCAGAAAAGAGAAGTCGACGACGGTATTTTTCCTGACTGCACAGGGCGGAAACTCGCTCAAAGTCCGGCTCTGGGAGCGAAAAGCGCAGGAGCGTATCCTTTTGGGCAATCTCCGTGATCCCCAGAATGGACGCCTGGGTACGCAGTAGGGCAATGGAGATTAAATTGTTCACACTGCGGGGGGGATCGCCGTAGCGGTCAATGAGCTCGTCGAGGATCTCATCTGCGGCACTCTCGTCCCGAATCCGCGCGATCCGACGGTATAGATCCATCCGCTGCTCGGGGGAGGGAATGTAGACATCTGGGATGGAAGCAGCAACCGCAAGGTCGGCGGCGCATTCCTTGGGACGATGTACGGCCTTGCCTTGTTCCTCCAGAACCGCCTCCTCTAATAGACGAAGGTACATATCGTAGCCAACACTCATGAGGAAGCCGGACTGCTCCGGGCCAAGAAGGTTCCCTGCGCCCCGAATTTCTAGGTCGCGCATGGCTATTTTGAAGCCAGAGCCAAAGGCTGCAAATTCCCGGATGGCCGATAGGCGGCGTTCTGCAACCTCTGTGAGAACCTTCCCATGACGATAGGTCATATAGGCGGAAGCACGTCGGGAGGATCTCCCGACTCGCCCTCGCAGCTGGTGTAGCTGTGCCAGTCCTAACTTGTCGGCATCTTCCACAATTAAGGTGTTCACATTGGGAAGATCGACCCCGGTTTCAATGATGGTGGTACAGATGAGGATGTCCAGCTCGTTGTCCCGCATTCCTCGCATAATTTCACTGAGCTCCTCCTGCTCCATTTTACCATGTGCTATGGCAACTCTGGCTTCTGGAAGGAGGGCTCGGACACGGGCGGAGCAGCTTTCGATGCTTTCGATCCGGTTGTGGAGATAATACACCTGTCCGCCTCGCTCCAATTCGCGACGCATTGCGTCGGACAAAACAGCCCAGTTGTGTTCCAGTACATAGGTTTGGACAGGACGGCGGTTGTGGGGTGGCTCTTCCAAGGTGGACATGTCGCGCAGTCCGGAAAGAGCCATGTTCAAGGTGCGGGGGATGGGGGTGGCCGAGAGCACCAATACATCCACTTGACGGAACATCTCTTTCAGTCGCTCTTTGTGGGTAACCCCGAAACGCTGTTCTTCATCCACCACCAGAAGACCTAAGTCTTTGAAGACCATGTTTTTCTGGAGCAGTTTATGGGTGCCGATGAGGAGATCTACAGATCCCTCTGCCGTCCGCTTTAAGATGTCCTTTGTTTGAGCAGCGGTACGGAAGCGACTGACCATTTCAATCTGGGCGGGAAAACGGCGAAACCGTTGCAGTGCAGTAAGATAGTGCTGTTGGGCCAGTACGGTGGTGGGGGTCAGGATGGCCGCCTGCTTTCCGTCTAAAATGCACTTCATAATCGCACGGAAGGCGACCTCAGTTTTTCCATAACCGACATCTCCGCATAACAGGCGGTCCATGGGAATGGATCGCTCCATATCCTTTTTGATTTCCTCCACACAGCGCAGCTGATCGTCGGTTTCCGCATATTCGAACTGCTCTTCAAATTCCCGCTGCCAGGGAGAGTCAGGAGAAAAAGAAAAGCCGGGCTGGCGTTGACGCTCGGCGTATAGCTGAACGAGCCCTTTGGCCAAATCCTTAGCGGCTTTCTTGGCACGGGTTTTGGCCCGCTCCCATTCTGTTCCGCCAAGCTTTGATAAACGGCGGGTCTCCACATCTTCGCCGCCACCGATGTATTTAGAGACAAGATCCAATTGTATGGCAGGGACATAAAGAACATCTGCACCAGCAAACTGCAATTTCACATAGTCCTTCTGAATCCCGTCCATGCTCATCTGGACCATGCCGGAAAAACGGCCGATGCCGTGATGCTCATGCACCACCAGATCGCCAGGAGATAGATCGGAAAAGCTCTCCAAACGCTGACGGTTGGAGGGAGATGGTTTGCGCTTCTTTCGGGGGGATTGGGATGCTCCTTCCGTCAGAATTGCGGTCTTGGCAGATGGAAATTCCAAACCGGAGGAGAGGCTTCCTACTGCAATGATAATGTCACCTTGTTCTGGAAGATCGTGAAGGTCATAGTCAACGGCGGCGCGAAGCTTATGCTCCCGCAGTGTGGTCTGGAGCTGGTCAGCCCTTCGAGTACTGCTCGCCAACACGACCACAGAAAAACCTTCTCGGCGGTATTGCCGGAGATCTTCCTCTGTGGCCTCCAGGCTCATGCCATAGCCGGGAAGCTGTTTGACGAGGAGGGAAATGAGGTTGCGAGGGGGTATGGGGTAGGAGGAAGTAG
>JAQSXW010000004.1 GCA_029256465.1 Evtepia sp. | reverse complement strand
AGATATTCCATGTACGCTGATCTGTGATAACATGGCGAGCCTTGTGATGCAGCAGGGAAAAGTAAATGCCTGCTTTGTCGGCTGCGATCGGATTGCTCGAAATGGTGACACCGCCAACAAGATCGGCACCTCGGGACTTGCCATCCTGGCAAACTATTACTCCATCCCCTTCTATGTTTTGGGTCCCTCTTCGACCATTGACTTCGCCTGCCCCACCGGGAAACAGATTCCCATTGAACTAAGGTCAGAATCAGAAATCAAAGAGGCTTTCTTTGCAAAGCCCTCTGCACTATCCTCTGTGCACTGCTTTAATCCCGCCTTTGATGTGACTGCTCACACACTGATTTCCGGCATTGTAACGGAACGGGGTATTTGTTATCCTCCGTTCGATGAGACTATTTCGCATCTTTTCCCTAAAGAATATAAGGAGAATACGTTATGAAAACGCCTCGATACTGGAGTGACCAAGAAGCGAAAGTTGCCATCCTGTCCTGTGGTGCTCGATTGTATACCCGGGGCTTTGTCGCAGCCAACGATGGCAACCTCAGCATAAAAGTATCCCCGAATGAAATTTGGACCACTCCAACTGGCGTTTCCAAGGGATTTATGACTGAAGATATGCTTGTGAAAGTGGATACCAAGGGAGCTGTTCTGGAAGGTTTGTGCAAACCATCTTCTGAACTCAAAATGCACCTGCGGATTTATCAGGAAGCACCAGAAGTCCTAGCCGTGGTTCACGCCCATCCTCCCGTCTCCACCGCGTTTGCCGCTGCCGGAATGCCTCTGGATCGACCTGTCCTTCAGGAAGCGGTGGTTCAACTCGGCCATGTTCCCCTTGCCCCCTACGCTCTTCCTGGCTCCGATGCTTTGGCAGACAGCGTAGCACCCTTCTGTCAAAACGCACGCGCACTCCTCTTGGAGTTTCATGGCGCAGTTACCTGGGGAAAGAGCATGGAGGAGGCCATGAGTCGTATGGAATCTCTGGAGCAGTATGCCACCATTCTCTTACACCTCAAAACCTTGGGCTGTGATCGTGTGATGCCGCCTCCCCTTGTGGAGGATCTCACCGCTCTTCGTTCTTCTTTGGGTCTTTGATTTAGAATAAGGGGCTAACATTTTTGTTAGGCCCTTATTCTTTTGTCTTGACAACTTGGATATCCATCTGCCATAATGTATGGTACATTTGTTCCATGGACAAGTGTTCCATTTGGAGGTGTTTTTTTGGATTTAATGGATAAGCTCTCCATCCTCACAGCGGGTGCCAAGTATGACGCAGCCTGTACCTCCAGCGGCCTTGATCGGAATCGAATGGGTCGCATTGGGAACACATTGCCAAGCGGCTGCTGCCATTCTTTTTCTTCCGATGGGCGCTGTGTCACTCTGCTCAAGGTGCTGTTCACTAACGTCTGTATTTACGATTGTCAGTATTGTGTTAATCGCCGCTCCAATGATCTGCGCCGCACCTCTTTTACCCCTCGTGAATTGGCAGACCTCACCATTGAATTTTACCGCAGAAACTATATTGAAGGTTTATTCCTAAGTTCTGCTGTAGCAGTAAGTCCCGACCACACCACAGAACGGATGATTACCGCTTTATCTCTTTTGCGTCATGAATATGGCTTTTCTGGCTATATTCACGCTAAGGCCATTCCAGGTGCTGACCCTCTGTTACTCAGACGTCTTGGAGAGCTTTGTGACCGTCTTTCGGTGAATATTGAACTTCCTTCGGAGACCAGTCTCTCCTTATTGGCACCAGATAAACATCGTGGGGATATCCTGCGCCCGATGTCCCAAATCCAAACCGCCATTCAAATTTCACGTGAAGAGGAGAAACGCTATCGGCATGCCCCTTCCTTTGCTCCTGCT
This sequence comes from Evtepia sp., assembly GCA_029256465.1. Lineage (GTDB taxonomy): Bacteria > Bacillota > Clostridia > Oscillospirales > Oscillospiraceae > Evtepia. The sequence continues at coordinate 12,635 of JAQSXW010000004.1, read as the reverse complement.
GGTCAATCGACACAAATGATTATTGGAGCAACCGCGGAATCCGACTTTCAAATCCTTCGTTTAACGGAAGGACTCTATCAAAAGTACCAGTTAAAGCGGGTATTTTTCTCTGCCTATGTTCCCATTTCCGACAGCACTCTGCTCCCGTCTCCTCAAGAATTTCAGCCCCCGCTGCTCAGGGAACATCGTCTGTATCAGGCGGACTGGCTGCTCCGCTTCTATCACTTTAAATCAGAAGAAATCCTCAGTGAGAAGTATCCCTCGCTGAATCCGCTTGTCGATCCAAAAGCAACCTGGGCCTTAAATCATATGGAGCAGTTCCCCGTGGAGGTCAATCGGGCAGATTACCGCACCCTGCTTCGGGTTCCGGGTATTGGCCCCACAGGCGCAAGACGAATCTTGTCCGCCCGCCAGTGGCGCACTTTGGACTTCGATTCTCTGAAGAAATTGGGCATTGTCTTGAAGCGTGCCCAATACTTTATCACCTGCTCCGGCGCAATGCACGAGGCGCTTCGACTGAAGCCAGACAGTGTGCTACGCAATCTGGTGGCCTTAGAGAAGCCCTCACTTTTTGAGAAAGCTCCGGAACAGCTCTCGCTATTTGATTCTTAGGAGGTTTTCTATGTCCATTTGGCCACAAGTGACTTACGTATACGATGGTTCTTTTGCCGGCTTCCTCACTTGTATCTCAGAAAGCTTTCAGCATAGGGAATATCCCTTTTATTTCTTTCTTTCTGGAGATGAACAATATTCCCTCTATCCCCTTCGCCTAATCGACTCAGATTCTGCCTGCGCCCGCAAACTGTACCTCCTCCTAAAAGCAAAAATCTCCCTTCAGGCCAGACAGCTTGCAACGTATGCATTCCTCACCTGTCTACCCCAAAAGGAGCGTCATATTTATGATTTTATTTACGCCAATGTTTACAAAGGTCCGCTACTCGATCCCACAGATGACCGAGTTTTGATTCTCTCGAATGCCGTCCGTCATCTCACCCATGAAGCCCATATGCTCCAAGGGTTTCTCCGCTTTTCCGACTTTTCCCACGTGCTAGTCGGAGAAATTACGCCCAAAAACCGTGTGCTTCCCCTTTTGCGTTCCCATTTCTGTGATCGTTTTGCAAAGGAGTCCTTCCTGATCTACGACAGAACTCACAAAGAGGCACTCTGTTACTCGTCGGGCATCTGGAGGATTCTCCCGCTGGAAACACTCAGCTTGCAGGAACCGGAAATACGTGAACTAGAAACCCGCAAACTATGGCGGAATTTCTACAGCACCGTCGCCATTGAGTCCCGTTTTAATCCAAAGCTACAAATGTCGAAAATGCCGAAACGGTATCGGGAAAATATGACGGAGTTTCAATAAGCTCCGACCAACTCTCCTTCTACAAGCACTAGGTCTCCTGCAGCAAACTGGCCAATGAGCGAGACAGCGTTGTCAATCGTCTCCTCTAGAATTCGAAACAACTCCCCAACGGGTTCCCGATAGCCCAAGGTTAATTTCCTTCGATAGAACTTTCCTACTTGCGTCATTTGCTTGCAAAGAAGTCCCATGCTGGCAAGACCCATTCGGTACTCAAGCGGCTTCACCGGATGGATGAGCTCGGCAGCAAATTCACTGATACGTTTTTTCTCTTCCACATAAGGAACCGGAAACCGTAGTTCCCCTGATTTTTTGAGAATGAGCCAATCCAGTCCCACCTCAAGGCAGCGGTGAGAAAGCCCGTCCTCCTTCATTAAGCGGTAAATCCGATGATGACAGAGATCGTCTAAGATCAGGTGGCAGAGATATCCTGCTGCAAAGCTTTTTTCTCCGGCTGATCCCTGTTCCAACATACTTTGCATTTTGGGTGCAGAATTCTGCTTCCATGTGTTATGGAGCAATCGAGACAGATGCAGTCCACATGGTAAAAATAACAGGGGATCTGGGCCGTAGAGTCCACAGCGAAACGCTTCGGGCTCCGCATCCAAAGCCCACTGCAATTCTGGCTCAAGGCGCTCTCGCACCTGTTCGCCAAAGAGCTCATGGGCTACATAATTCGGCATCACCGACACTTCCCTTCTACAACGATTTCATTCTATGCCGCAGTCGGTTCCGATACTACAAGTATCGGAAGAAAATCATTGTGGTGATTCGACTAACTTTAGCACAAAGTAGCCACATTTTCAACTTCCAGTTTCAAGAAAACAGGACAAGGAATTCCTAATGGGTTCCCTGTCCTGTTTGTCTATTCTGCCGTTATCCGCCCAAATATGCCTTTTTCACTGCCTCGTCTTTTAACAGGTCAGCTGCTTTTGCGCTGGTAATGATTCGCCCGGTTTCCAGCACATACCCGCGGTTGGCGATGGATAGTGCCATCTGGGCATTTTGCTCTACAAGTAGAATCGTAGTTCCGGCACGATTCAGGTCCTGGATAATGCGGAAAATCTCCTCAACCAAAAGGGGCGCGAGGCCCATGGAAGGCTCGTCCAGCATCAAAAGCTTAGGCTTCGACATCATGGCTCGACCCATCGCCAGCATCTGCTGTTCGCCGCCGGAAAGGGTTCCGGAAATCTGCTTAAAGCGCTCCTTCATACGGGGAAACAGCTCGTAGACATGCGCAATGGAATCTGAGATTTCGCTTTTGGGCCTGGTATAAGCGCCCATCTCTAGGTTCTCTTGCACCGTCATCTCCTGAAAAATACGACGTCCTTCCGGACAATGTGCCATCCCCAGCCCCACAATTGCATGAGGCTTTACGCCCAATAGGGAGGTTCCCTCAAAGAAAACGCCTCCGCTCTTTGGCTTCATCATACCGGAAACTGTTTTCAGGGTGGTGGACTTTCCCGCGCCGTTGGCACCAATGAGCGTCACAATTTCCCCTTCATTCACTTCGAAAGAAATACCCTTGATGGCATAAATACTGCCATAGTAGACATGAATTTCCTCTACCTTTAGCATACTCATGTCACTCGCCCTCCTTCTGTTTGCCCAGATAGGCCTCGATGACTTGGGGATTCGATTGGATCTCTTCCGGTGTTCCCTTTGCAATGATTTTTCCGTAGTTTAAAACGGCAATTCCCTCGCAGATATTCATTACTAAGCTCATGTCGTGCTCAATTAGCATAATCGCAATCTCAAAGGTATCTCGAATCTTTTGGATGTTTTCCATGAGTTCTGCCGTCTCAGATGGGTTCATTCCAGCGGCAGGCTCATCCAACAGCAAAAGGGATGGATTGGTTCCCAAAGCGCGAACAATCTCCAGGCGTCGCTGGGCGCCATAAGGCAGTGAGCCCGCCTTCCGATTGGCCATGCCCTGCATATCAAAGATGGAGAGCAGCTCCATGGTTCTCTCATGGGCAATCTTTTCTTTCTTCCAGTACCTAGGCGTGCGAAAAATGCCATCAAACATACTGTACTGCGTGGAATTATGCAATCCTACCTTTACATTTTCTTCCACCGTAAGCTTGTCAAACAGACGGATATTCTGAAACGTACGGGCGATTCCCGCTCGGTTCACCTGTTCCGTATTCATACCAGCAGTATCTTTACGGTCAAGTAAGATCGTACCACGTGTAGGCTGATAAACCTTAGTAAGCAAATTAAACACCGTGGTTTTGCCTGCGCCGTTGGGTCCAATCAGACCAGCAATTTCGGTGCGGCCAATGACCATATTAAAATCGTCTACCGCAGTAAGACCACCGAAATCAATGCCCAGGTGCCGTGCTTCCAAAATGGGGGTCTTATCTATATCGCGCTCTGGGATCAAATTATCACTCGGAAGGTTTACCATCTTTGTCTTATTCATTCTGAAACACCTCCCGCCTTGTTCTTTGTGGTCAGGCGCTTCCACATCTCAACGATCTTGAACGTAACCCTACGCCGCAGCGCAATCGCCTGTTCGTTGTTCGTGATCAGCATAACCAAGATCAAGATAATGGCATAGACCAGCATACGGTACATGTTATATTCACGCAAAAGTTCAGGCAAAATGGTGAGTAGTGCAGCTGCAATCATCGAGCCGCGAATGTTTCCAAGGCCGCCCAAGACCACAAAAACCAGCACTAAGATAGAAGTGTTAAAGTCGAATTTCTTTGCGACTACCGTAGAATAATTCATGGCATAAAGTACACCTGCCATACCGGCAAAGGCAGCAGAAGTCACAAAGGCCATGAGCTTGTACTTCGTAATATTCAAACCGCTCGCTTCTGCCGCAATCCGGTTATCACGAATGGCCATAATGGCACGCCCAGAACGGCTATGAATTAAGTTTTGAATGACAAATAGGGTAATCAGCACCAGAATAACGCCAGAGAGGAAGGTGGCTGTCTTTGTAATTCCCAACGCTCCCATGGGACCATTGATGATGACAGCCCCAGTCTCATCCATTCCTAAGTTCGTCGTACTCTTCATGCTAAAATGAAGTCCCGTTTGGTCGAGCCCAACATAGAAACAGTTCACGATATTTTTAATGATTTCACCAAAGGCCAAGGTGACAATGGCCAAATAGTCACCATGGAGGCGAAGAACAGGAATGCCAACCAAAAGCCCGGCAAGTGCTGCAAATACCGCGCCAATCAGAATCGCAATGGTTAATCGAATGGGTGCAGAGGGAACCGAATCCACCAATGCAGCAGAAACAATCACACCGGTAAATGCTCCTACACTCATAAATCCAGCATGACCTAAGCTCAGTTCACCGGAAATACCCACCACAAGGTTGAGGGAAATGGCCATTACAATATAAACACAGATCGGAACCAATTGGCTGGTAAACGTTCCTGACAGATTTCCAGTAGTGGTCAACGCTTGGAACACAAGGTAAAGAACAAGCACAATTCCGTAGTTTACAAAGGAATTGATGGTATCATGACTGATCCGTTTGTCTTTCATCGCTCTCACCTCAGACTTTCTCGCGGATCTTCTTGCCCAAGAGCCCAGTAGGCTTTACCAGAAGAACCACAATCAAAACAGCAAACACAATGGCATCAGAAAGCTGGGTGGATATGTAGGCCTTGCCGAAAATCTCTATGACGCCCAGCAGAATGCCGCCCAGCATGGCCCCAGGAATGGAACCAATTCCTCCAAACACCGCGGCTGTAAATGCCTTGATACCGGGCATAGCGCCCGTGGTGGGCACCAAGGTCGGATACATGGAGCAGAGTAAGACTCCGGCTACGCCTGCCAGTGCGGAACCAATGGCAAAGGTCACGGATATGGTTAAGTTCACATTGATGCCCATAAGCTGAGCTGCACCTTTATCTTCCGATACGGCACGCATTGCCTTTCCCATCTTGGTTTTCTTGGTAAAGAGCGTCAGCCCCACCATGACGATGATACAGGCAAGAATTGTGGTAATGGCTTCCCCCGAAATCAGCAGCGCACCATTAAACAGCGAAATTCGCTCAAATGGTACCATCGTAGGAAAGGTTTTTGGATTGGAACCCCATCGAATCAATGCAAAATTTTGTAAAAAGAAGGAGACACCAATGGCTGTTATCAGGACCGCCAGAGACGTTGCCCCACGCAGCGGCCGATAGGCCAAAAATTCAACTGCAACACCCAGAATGGTACAGCAAAGGATTGCTGCCAGCACCGCAATCACTGGGGGCAGGGATTGAGAAGTTGTGGCAAAAAACGCCACATATGCGCCAATCATAATGACATCACCATGGGCAAAGTTGAGCATTTTTGCAATCCCATAAACCATGGTGTAACCCAAGGCAATGATCGCATAGATGCTTCCCAAACTAATGCCACTAATTAGGTAGTTGAGGAAAGTCATTTCTCACACCTCTAACTCTATTATCTCTTTTTCTTTCATTATTTCCAAACAGTTCTAACGGGAACCAACGCTCAAACCACCAGTGGGGTTAAGCATCCGTTCCCAGTAACAGGGTAAAGGGGGTTGCCATTGCGGCAACCCCCTTTCTAACATCAATTGGAGGGTACTCTTTCTTTGAAACACTTACATTCCAACATAAGCGCCGTTCTGGATTACAACTGCCTTAGGAGCTTTGGAAACTTCACCGGTAGCTTTCCAAGTCATTCCTGCACCAGTGAGACCATTCACGGAGAAATCAGGAGAAGAGAAGGTCTTAATCATCAGTTCGCACATTTCTTTTGCACTGAGTTTTGTTACATCTTGTCCGGACTTCTTCGAAGCTTCATACAGAGCATAGACACAGTCATAGCCGTCGGCTGCAAACTGAGAAGGCTTCTCGTTATAAGCAGCTTCATACTTTTCTACAAAGGCCTTGGTCTTATCATCCGTTGCATCAGCTGCGAAGGGAGTGAGGAGCATGACTCCTTCTGCCAACTTTGCATCAAAGCCTTCAATTCCCAAGAGCCCATCCAGTCCGTCGCAGCCAAAGAACTTGACGTTATAGTTCATATCAGCTGCCTGCTTCAGGATCAGAGAAGCGGGTGTGTAGTAGATGGGCAGGAAAACGAGGTCAGCGCCCTTCTGCTGTGCATCCTTCAGCTGTACCGTAAAGTCATTGGCGGTATCATCCGTAAAAGTGGTCACGGAAACCACATTCAAGTTATTTGTTTTTGCAGACTCAACGAAGGTCTGATAAATACCTGTGGAGTAAGCATCTGCGTTATTGTAGATCACAGCAACTTTTGTTGCCAACTTTTTTTCTGCGATGTATTGTGCAGAAGCAGTACCCTGGTTGGGGTCAGAGAAGCAGAGCTGATATACATTGTCTCTGTCCTTGACAACAGCAGGAGAAGAAGCAGAGGGAGTCAGCATAAACATGCGGTCTGTAAAAGCCTCTGCAGCAACAGCATTACAGGGAGTTGTCGTTACTGTGCCAACAACCACTTGAGCACCCCAGTCCTGTAGCTGCTGATAAGCATAGATCGCCTTTTCAGCATCATGTTCATCATCCATCGACTTAAAATCAATTGCAAGATTTCCACCTGCGGCATTGATTTCCTCAACCGCAATTTTAGCACCACGTTCAGCAGCCTGACCATACAGTGCAGCACCACCAGTCAGAGGACCAATAAAGCCCATCTTAAGCGCAGCAGCATTGGTACCTTCAGCCTTTGGCTCTTCTACAGGAGCCTTCTTGCCACAAGAAGCCAAAGCGAAACACATCATCAGTGCAAGAATTAGTGCAACAATACGAGATTTCTTCATTTTCATTTTTTCCTCCTTCATTCAATTCAGGTTGTTGACAATTATACCTAGGCTGTCTTTTATTGTCAACCGTCATTTTCTGAAAAGCACTTTCATATGACAAAGCCTCCATTGGGAGAAAGTACTTGTCCAGTATAAAAGCGCCCCTTTTCCGATGCCAAAAACAGAATGGTTTCTGCCACATCGTGAGCTGTCCCCATACGACCCAGGGGTGTCTCATCCCGTAATGCTACCAAGTCTTCCTGTGACAAATGCCCATTCATTTCTGTTTCAATGACACCCGGAGCCACGCAATTTACTCGGATATTAGAAGGCCCAAGCTCCTTTGCCAAGGCTTTCGTCAAACCAATCACTGCTGCCTTTGACGCCGAATACGCCACCTCACAGGATGCCCCTACCATACCCCAAATGGAGGACACGGTAATGATCTGACCAGCCTTCCGATGAACGAAATGGGGCAACACTGCCTGAGAGCAGTGAAATACCCCATCCAGATTGACAGAAAACAGTGTCCGCCACGCGTCATAGGTGAGATCGGTAAAAAGGCCTTGAGCACCTACGCCCGCGTTGCACAGCAAAGTGTCAAGTTGACAAAAATTCTCTAACACAATGTCAACCATCTTCTGCACCTGTACAGGATCACTCACATCTGCCCTAACTGGTAATACCCTATAGCCCTCTTCCTGTAGCTGGTGAGCAAGTGCCAAGGCCTGCTTCTCAGAACGGTTATAGTTTAGAGCCACAGCGTAACCTTCCCGCGCAAACAGGCGTGCCGTTTCCGCACCAATCCCCCTAGATGCCCCCGTGATTAAAATGCTTTTCTGTTGCATTGGTTTTCCCTCAGCCAGTATTCTTAACATTTTCTTTAAACATTGAAGCGGAACAGCACCACATCTCCGTCCTGCATGACATACTCTTTTCCTTCCGAACGCACGAGGCCCTTTTCTTTGGCAGCTGTCATCGTACCGCAGCGAACCAAATCCTCATAGGCAACAATTTCCGCACGAATAAACCCACGCTCAAAATCCGAGTGAATCTTTCCGGCTGCCTGCGGTGCTTTGGTGCCCCTTTTAATGGTCCAGGCACGCACCTCTTCCGGCCCACCAGTGAGATAAGAAATGAGCCCCAATAAATGGTACGAACATTTGATGAGTCGATCCAAACCGGACTCCTCTATCTCGAGTTCTTGTAGAAACATGAGCTTGTCCTCTGCAGGAAGCTCCGCGATCTCCTGTTCCAATTTGGCACAAATCGGAAGCACAAGGGAATCTTCCGCATCGGCCATTCTTTTCAGTTCCCTATAATATGGGTTGTTTTCATAGCCCTCTGAAAAGCTGACATCATCCATGTTGGCTGCGTAGATGACAGGCTTTAAGCTAAGAAGTTCAGACGTTTCAATCAGCTCCATGTCCTCTTTTGATCCATCATAGCTTCTGGCGGTTTTTCCTTCGTTCAGGTGTTCTAACAGTGCGGTAAACACGTCAGCTTCGTGCAAAAATTTCTTGTCTCCCTTGGACGCCTTTTTGGCCTTATCGATCCGCCGCTCTACCATCTCCATGTCCGCCATAATCAGCTCCAGATTGATGATCTCAACATCCCGCAAAGGGTCAGCCCCGCCCTCCACGTGAATCACGTTATCATCATCAAAACAGCGTACCACATGGACGATGGCATCCGTCATACGAATATTGCTGAGAAACTTGTTGCCCAAACCCTCTCCTTTGGACGCACCGCGAACTAATCCCGCGATATCAACGAATTCAATCACGGCGGGAGTATACTTTTTGGGGTCATACAACTTTGCTAAAAAGTCCATCCGTTCATCGGGAACCGCAACCATTCCTACATTTGGTTCAATGGTACAGAAAGGGTAGTTGGCGGATTCTGCTCCCGCATTGGTAATGGCATTAAACAGGGTGCTCTTTCCCACGTTGGGGAGACCCACGATTCCAAGCTTCATACGATTCGTGCCCTCTTTCAGACAGATTTTATAAAACATGCCGCAGGTTGCTTCCAGATTACAGCACAGAAGCACTATGCGGCCCATGATTTCTGTGCCATTATAATGGATTTCCCCTCAAAACACAAGTCTGGCTTTTTTTGCGATTTGAACGAGAATCTGCTGTCAAACGATGCAAAAATAATAGAATTGTCCCTATCTTTTTGCAGTTATCCATGATATAATATGATGAATTTTTCTCGTCATGCGAGCCCGCCTTCTGTAGCGTCCTAAATTCAAAGTACAATGGCTCCCTTGAGGGAAAAGCTGCCGCAAAGCTTTGCGAATGCGGCAAAAAAATTTTGCCTATTCTCAGGCAGAAAAATGACAAGGAGTATCGCCAATTATGCCTTCTTCTTATGATGCTTTGGTCATCGGTGCAGGATTTGCCGGCGCAGTTGCCGCGAGAGAACTGGCGGAACGTGGCGGGATGCAGATTCTCCTATTGGAGCGCCGCCCTCACATCGCTGGCAACGCTTATGATCGTACCGATCATGCAGATATTTTAATTCACCAATACGGTCCACACATTTTTCATACCAACAACAAACGAGTCTTTGACTACCTGTCGCGTTTTACAAAGTGGCGGAATTATGAGCACCGGGTTGTGGCCAATGTGTATGGTACTCTGATGCCGGTGCCCTTCAACTTAACCTCCCTCGCACTGGCCTTTGGTCCGGAACGAGCCTCTCAATTGGAAGAAAAACTTCTCTCTGTCTATGGACCAGAACAAAAAGTGGGTATTATAGAATTGCGTCAGAGTGAGGACCCAGACCTCTCTATGGTCGCGGACTACATTTATGATCATGTGTTTCTTCACTACACCATGAAGCAGTGGGGCACCACACCGGAACAGATTGACCCAAATACGACAGCCCGTGTTCCTGTTTTCCTGTCCCGGGATGACCGCTATTTTCAAGACCCCTATCAGGGAATGCCTTTGGATGGTTATACCCCTATGTTTCAGCGCATACTGGAACATCCTAATATCAAGGTGGAGCTTTCCTCGCCTGCGGAAGAACGACTCACACTAGGAAACGGTGCCCTCTTGCTGGACGGGGAACCATTCACAGGCCCCGTGATTTACACCGGCGCTGTCGATGAACTATTCTCTTGTGAATTTGGTCGCCTTCCGTACCGCACACTGAACTTCCAATTTGAAACCCTTGATCAGGAGTGGTTTCAAAGCCATGGCACGGTCAACTTCACTGTCAGCGAACCATACACCCGAATTACGGAATTTAAACATATGACTGGCCAGGTCAATCCGGAAAAAACCACCATTGTCAAAGAGTTCTCTTTGGCCTATGATGGCTCTCCTGGCTCAGTACCCTACTATGCTGTCCTCTCTCCAGACAGCAAAATTTTATACGAATCTTATCGCAATCTGGCAAATCAATATCCCAATCTGTATCTTTTGGGACGACTAGCGGAGTACCAATACTATAATATGGATGCGATTACGGAGCAGGCACTTCTGCTCAGTGATAAACTTTTGAACAAAGAGGATAGATAATCATGAAACTGATTACATTTGCAGTCCCTTGCTATAATTCTGCCGCGTACATGTTTCATTGCATTGACACTTTGCTCCAAGCAGGAGAAGATGCTGAAATCATTCTAATTAACGACGGTTCTAAGGACGAAACCGGTAACATTGCCGACCGCTATGCGGCAGAGTACCCGAACATGATCCGCGTCATTCATCAGGAGAATGGTGGACACGGAGAAGGTGTGAACCAAGGCTTGCGCCATGCCAGCGGCCTTTACTATAAGGTAGTGGACTCTGATGACTGGCTGAACATTCCTGCCCTTCAGGAATCCATGCAGAAGCTGCGCGAATTTGCTAAAATGGAACAACCTGTGGATATGCTCATCTGCAATTACGTCTACGAACATGCAGAGGACAATAGTCAAAAGGTGATGCGCTATACGAATGTGTTCCCGCAAGATCAGATTTTCTCTTGGTCTGATACCCACCGCTTCCACCCATCCCAGTATCTACTCATGCACTCCGTCATTTACCGGACAGAGCTTCTTCGAGATTGTGGCCTGACACTTCCCAAGCACACCTTCTACGTGGACAATATTTTTGTGTATCAGCCTCTGCCCTTTGTTAAAACAATGTACTATTTGAATGTAAACCTCTACCGTTACTTTATCGGCCGTCAGGATCAAAGCGTAAATGAACGGGTGATGATTACCCGTGTGGATCAGCAAGTGCGTGTTACCCGTCTGATGATAGACAGTCACAGCCTCAAAAATGTGATGGAACAAAACCGCAAGTTGGGTCGCTATATGATGAATTATCTTGCGATGATGATGTCCATATCTTCCATTTTCTTAATCCTTGCAGATACGGATGATGCTTTAGAGCAGCGAGATTCCCTCTGGTGCTACATCCGCTCCGTAGATCCTTATATCTTTAATATCTTAAAATATCGGAGCTTTTCTGCTTTTACAAACTTCCCTGGGTATCAAGGGCGCCGGTTATCTGTCTCCCTCTACCGTCTTGCAAGGCGAATCTATAAGTTTAACTGAAGGTAATCGGTCCGTTTTTTATTCATATCCCCGATTTCCTAACTTTTCGCACTTTTATATTGAAATTTTAGTTTCTTTGCAGTACAATACCATCTTGCGAAACTGCGGGAGGTGTCGGTATGCTTAATATTGTACTGGTAGAGCCAGAGATCCCTATGAATACCGGAAACATTGCCCGAACCTGCGCCGCCACTCGCTCAAGACTGCACTTAATCAAACCTCTTGGGTTTGATATTAGTGATCGAGCCGTAAAGCGTGCCGGTCTGGATTACTGGGACATGGTGGATCTTCATGTCTATGACAGCCTTTCCGACCTATTCCGGCAAAACCCGGAGCCTGATCTTTGGCTGGCAACCACCAAAGCGCCCCGCCACTATGCCGAGGCAGAATTTCGAGATGAATGCTGGCTATTTTTTGGGAAGGAAACCGCTGGTCTTCCCATGGATTTTCGGACGGCATATGCAAACCGCTGCATCCGTATTCCCATGCGGGAAGATGCACGCAGCTTAAATTTGGCCAACTCTGTGGCAATTTTAACTTACGAAGCCCTTCGCCAGCTCGATTTTCCCTCTCTTTCCGGCGAAGGAGAAATGAAAGGTCTCTGACAAGCAATCTCGTACCTGTCAGAAAGGGGTCTGTTCGTGAAATATAATAAGAAAACTGTACGGGACATTGACGTGGCAGGAAAAAAATGCCTGCTTCGCTGTGATTTCAATGTTCCTCATGATGAAAAAACCGGTGTGATTCTGGACGATACCAGAATCGCTGCTTCCCTCCCAACCATTGAGTACCTGCTCTCTCACGGGGCTTCCGTCATTCTGTGTTCCCATTTTGGCCGTCCCCATGGAACGTGGAAGTCGGAGTTTTCCCTAGTCGCCGCAGCCAAACGCCTCCAAACGATGCTGGGGATTCCTGTTCCTTTGACCTCCGACGTCTTGGGTGAAGATACGAAAGCTCGCGCTGCAGAG
>JAQSXW010000120.1 GCA_029256465.1 Evtepia sp. | reverse complement strand
GTACTGGATTGTCACCGTCGTTAATTCCCTGAATTTTATCGTGGCAACACACACATGGAACAGGATCTCTTGGAGCCTTTCCTTGGCACTCTTCTCAGTATCATCAAAAATCGCAGACTGATTGAATTCTTCACTGATGAGTTCATCGACGACAAGCTTTAAGAGTGCATCCTTTGATTGAAAATAGTAATTGATCATAGCTAGATTTGTTCCGGCTTTTTCAGAAATCATTCTTGCTGTAATAGTATTGATCCCGCAACCTGATTTCAGCAGCTCTTTCGTTACTTCCAGCAATTTATTCTTCGTTTCACTTTTCTTCATCGTGCAGGCTCCGTTCTGCTATTCTTTATCATTACGATCTCTCTTTTCAAACACGTTTAATACATGTTTAATATACTATTGCTTGGCTTCTTTGTCAAACAAAAAATTTGCTCCCTATCTAATAATGTATGCATTTTATCTAAACTGGTTGACATTTGTTATCCTATGTTCTACCATTAGGGCAACAAGCGTTAACCAGTATAAGGAGGGTTTACTGTGGCTCAAAAAATCAACCTATCCGATGGCGAATGGAAACTGATGAATCTATTATGGGAGGACGCGCCGCGCACAATCGCACAGCTTGTATTTGCGCTGAGGGATGATACCGGATGGACGAAAGGGACCATCTTTATGATGCTTTCTCGCATGAAGGACAAAGGTGCAGTCCGCTTTGAAGCGGGAGTGCGCTCCAAGCTATTTTATCCTGTCTTGCAGAAGGAAGATGCGACCTCCTATGAAACCGAGAGCTTTCTTAGCAAGGTATATGACGGCAGTGTCGGATTGATGCTCGCGTCCATGGCCGGACAAAAGGCTCTAAAAAAAGAGGACATCGACGAGCTATATGCCATCTTGCGTGAGGCGGAGAAAGAGGCGAAAAAATGACCGAATGCGTCATCACTTCATCCTTGCTCATCGTAGTTGTGATTGCACTTCGCTCTCTATTTCGCGAAAAAATCAGCCGAAGGTTGCAGTATGCTTTATGGGGTCTGGTGCTACTTCGACTGCTCCTCCCCTTTTCTCTTTTCGGAAGTTCGCTTAGCATCATGAATACGGTTCCAAACAGTCTAACCATTTCTGATCGGCCTGTCAGTGAACTTTCCGGAACTATCGACAACATCGCTGGAAGCCCCCACGATTCCGTTTTATTTGGGAGCTCAGTTAGTACCACTAATGCTGAAATGATGAGTTTGAATCAGATATTATACCTGATTTGGCTGATCGGTAGCATCCTGGTTGGGTCTTGGATCCTTGGCATCAACTTTGTACTTTACAAGCGCCTTTTTAGGACTCGCAGAGCTTTTCATGCTGCCAATTCCAATCTACCGGTCTATGTCAGTGAACAAATTGCATCACCCTGTTTGTTCGGCATTCTTCATCCATCCGTGTATCTCACCCCGAAAGCGGCAGAAGGAAAGAATGGCGTCGACTATGTCCTCGCTCATGAGCTTTGCCATTATCAGCATGGTGACCACATCTGGTTGATTCTGCGAAACGTATGTCTTGCTGTTTACTGGTGGAATCCTCTTGTTTGGGCTGCGTCAATCCTTTCTCGCACGGACAGTGAGTTGGCCTGCGACGAGGCAGTCATCAAACAAATTGGAGAAGAAAATCGCCTGGCTTATGGACATACGCTTGTAGATATGATCGCCGTCACAAAGGCGACTTCCAGTATTCTGTATGCTACTACCACGATCGTTTCGGGTAAACGCAGTATACACAAAAGATTAAATATGATTATAAAAAATCCTAAAACTGTGATCCCATCAATGATTGCAGTTTTACTGATCATGGCCATCAGTTTGGGCTGTACATTTACAGGGGCAAAAACTGTTCCACTATCACCAGAGAAGGCGCTTGAAGCGCTTGTAGCAAGTACCCTGCGTACAAAGAATGAAGTCAGCTTTCAGATCCCCCAGAACTATGAACGGCCAGAGGAGTGGAATATTCACATCTCCGGAAGGCTAGAATCTGGCGGGTTTTCCCAAAGCATCCATTTGTTTGATGATACAAATGATGCAAAGGCATGGAAACCGGGAGAGCGCTATCACATCGAACTGAATGACGGGTATACCGAGCTGACACTAACCGCATTTCTTCCCGATGGACGTGGCGGTACTCTAGAAAAAGATGTTGATCTGCTGAGCACGCCCGCTTCCGTATCCTATGGACTGCTTCGTATGCAGTATGGTGAAGTTACCAGTGCTGGTTCAGAACTGTCAGATAATGATGCCAAACTTGCTGAAGATATCATTTTTGATTATTTAGTGAAATCTGCTGCGTGGCCAGGTGTTGATCTCAAAACGCTCAAGGAATGCTACTTGCTACGTGCTACCGATCAAAATGGCACAATAATCGATTACTATGCCTATTTACTGGACGGAAAACCCGTCATGCAAGTGGGACCAGACGGATATTACAGTCGAATCGACGAAGGGCTTTATAAAAGGCTGGTTGATCTTGCGCAACATATTCCAGCAGTAGATGCCAGCAAAGGAGGAGCAACCAATGTAGATGCAAGTAGTGACCGTAGCAATCTTAACATCTGCGTGGCCAATGCGATTATGGACGAAAACACGAAACAATATCACAAGAGTGACCTCTCAACTGAAGCTCATACGGTACTAAAAACCGTGGAAAGAGGGAACACAACTACAGTCTACGCAATGGCACTTTACATTGAATTTAAGTATGACAGCGATGGGTTCTCTGATGTGGGTGGCAGCCACATGCCAGTGGCGATCGCCTTCGAGAAGAATGCCGCTGGAGAATATACGCTAAAAGAATACTGGATTCCGAAAGACGGAAGCTATTATGCTCCCTCCATCAAAGAGAAATTCCCCACTGAGATCTATGAGGATGCACTAGACACGCAGAAATACATCTTGTCTGAGACACAGGTCTGTTATGCAAAGGCGATTGAATATGGCAAAATAAATACCGATGCAATTCTTACAAAACTCATAAGCACAATCTGTTCTTCTACTGCCGAGGCATCAAATCCGGACGCATATATGAAAGCGCATCCGATTGAATATAGAGAGCTCCTGTACTATGGTGATTACACGCTGAACTATGCGTACAGCAAGTTTTTAAAGGGCGGGCAGACAGACCTTCAGGGTCATATTATGCTATCCGCCATGCGTGA
>JAQSXW010000119.1 GCA_029256465.1 Evtepia sp. | reverse complement strand
TAGCTTCGAAAATTCCACTTATGCTCCCACACATCATTCCAGGTTAGAAAACCAATGCCACCCAAAATAATCAGTGCCATAATCGTACCATTGACAAGCGGGTCCCCTGTATAGCTGACCAAAGAAGAAAACGGAGCGTTTACACCCATCAAATCGAATCCTGCATTACAAAAAGCGGAGATAGCGTGAAACACTGCGTACCATAATCCGCGGCCTATTCCCATTTGTGGACAGAAGCGCAGTGCCAAAAGCAAGGCACCGATCCCTTCGATGAGGAACACGCCTTTCAGGATAAATCCGGTCAAACGAACGATACCCCCTACTTGGGGTGCCGAAATGGATTCCTGCATAACCCATCGCTGCTTGAGCCCAATCTTCTTTCCAGCAAACATAGTGATGGCCACAGCCATGGTTATAACGCCCATACCTCCAATCTGGATGAGTAGCAAAATCACCACTTGGCCAAAGCCTGACCAGTATAGCACCGTATCATGGACAACCAGCCCAGTCACGCAGGTTGCCGAAGTGGCAGTAAATAATGCGTCGATGAAGGAGGCTCCTCCCGGCGTCACAGTTGAAATTGGAAGCATCAACAGTCCTGCCCCAGTCAATATCAGAATCAAAAAGCTAGAGATGATGATTTGAGCCGGTGTGATGCGATCACTTTTCCAGAAAAGCACAATGGTCCCTCTCAGTCTAAATTGATTTACCGCTAGTATAGCATATTCTGAATCAATATTCTATTAAGGCTACTGACCTTGCATTAAGATAGTATTAAAATTCATCTTAATGCCATTTACGATGCTGCTCTAATCAAAAACTGTGGTATACTATAGGATAAACAAAATTGGGAGGTATATCCGTGAGCAAGACTCTATCCGATTCCAAAGGCCTTCTGCAGGATTTCATGCAGGATGAAAAGCGGCCGATGGGCAACTTGAAAATCTTCTTTGGATATGCCGGAGGTGTTGGAAAAACCTATGCCATGTTGGATGCTGCCCATCGGGCGAAAAACGCTGGTTTCGATGTGGTGGTTGGCTATATGGAATCCAATATTGCTTCAGAAGCCATGTCTCTACAAGATGGCTTGGAAGAAATGAAACCCGTAGAATCTCTTCAAAATGGCATTCTCCTACGAGAATTTGACTTGGATGCAGCATTACAGCGACATCCACAAATCATTCTGGTGGATAAACTAGCGCATTCCAATACAGAGGCCAGCCGCCATGTAAAGCGCTACCAAGATGTAGAGGAGCTGCTTCGCGCAGGCATCCATGTTTATACCACAGTTAATGTCCAGGATTTAGAAAGTCTTAACGATGTGGTATCTTCTATCACTGGTGAGATTGTTTCAGAACGTATCCCAGACTATATCTTCGATTCCGCCGATCAGGTAGAGCTGGTGGATCTCGATCCAGTCGATCTTCTGGAGCGACTCCAAGCTAGTAAAGCAAACCAAGAGAAGCAGCCTCGTTACTGCTATTCAGAAAAGGAACTAGCTGCCTTGCGCGAGCTTGCCCTACGCCGTACCGCAGACCGGGTTGCACGCATCCCGGTCAAACCATCCGATGCACGTCCGAAGTCGGGAGAACATATCCTCACCTGCCTCTCCGGTGCTCCATCAAACGCAAAAGTCATCCGCACAGCTGCTAGGATGGCAGAAGCGTTTCACGGCGACTTTACTGCTCTTTTTGTAGAAACACCGGATTTTCTCGAACAGGACCGAACAAATCAGCTCCAGATTCAAGCCAATCTGCGATTAGCGGAAGAGCTGGGGGCTCGCATCGCCACCGCTTATGGTGACGATCCAGCAATTCAGATTGCGGAATATGCACGTGTCAGTGGCGTTTCAAAGGTCATACTCGGTCGCAGTATACAAAAAAAGACATTTTTAACGACGAAACAGACGCTGATGGATCGTCTTGGCGAATTGGCCCCTGACTTGGACATCTATATCATTCCGGATCAGCGTACATCACGCAGCAAAACGAACTCTTTTCGTCTGTCGAAGGAGCACTTTTCTGTACGGGACCTAATCAAAACACTTGGAATTCTGTCTCTGTGTACTGCATCAGGTCTTATTCTAACACAGTTTGGTTTCCCCTCAGCCAATGTCAATATGATCTTTATTTTAGGCGTCCTCTGTATTTCCATTGCCACATTTGGACGAATCTATAGCGTACTGTCCTCCGTATTTTCAGTGCTTATCTTTAATTTCTTTTTCACATATCCCTATTTTACACTGATGAGTAATCCAAGTTATCTGACAACCTTTGTCGTGATGTTTATCGTCGCTATTTTGAGCAGTTCCATGACCACACGAAGCAAGCAGCAGGCCATACAAAGTGCACGCAAGGCTTATCGAACCGAAGTATTACTTGAAACCAGTCAAAAACTGCAAAAAGCTGAAGGAGAAGAGAGTATTATTGCCGTAACAGCAACTCAGCTAAACAAATTACTGGAACGTTCCGTTCTGTTCTATCCTGTAAATGAAGAAGGCTCACTCATATCGCCCATGCTGTTTCCACTAGACAAAGAAGAGAATATGTCTTTTTGTTTAACACCATCGGAGCGCGCGGCTGCGAAGTGGGTACTGATCAATAATAAACACGCAGGCGCAACCACCGGTACACTTCCGGGTACAAAGTGCCTTTACATGGCTGTTCGCGGTATGAATCATGTTCTTGCTGTAGCTGCAATCAAGATTGATGGAAGATCAAAGCCAGATTCATTTGAAAAAAATCTGATGGTCGCCATTCTGGATGAATGCGGACTGGCATTAGAAAAGGAGTCCATGATTCGGGCAAAGCAAAAAATCGAGGGAACCGCTCGTCAAGAGGCCCTACGCGCAAATCTCTTGCGTTCAATCTCACATGATCTTCGTACACCACTCACCAGTATTTCTGGAAATGCTGGCATCCTTATGGGAAACAGTGCTGTACTTGACGATGCAAAGAAACAAAGCTTATATGGCTCCATTTATGACGACGCGATGTGGCTGATTAACTTGGTAGAAAATCTACTTTCCATCACCCGGATAGAAAACGGGAATATGAAACTGAAAATGGAACCGGAATTGTTAGACGAGGTATTCCAAGAGGCCTTGGCACACCTCACCCGCGAAGCTTCAAGCCACAATCTCTCAGTCAATCTTTCCGATGATTTCCTAATGGCAGAAATGGATGCTAGACTCATCGTACAAGTGATCATGAACATTGTGAATAACGCAACCAAATACACACCACCCG
>JAQSXW010000118.1 GCA_029256465.1 Evtepia sp. | reverse complement strand
TCAATGTAATATTCCTGCCGTATCTTATTTCCCAAAGCCACCGCATAGTCACGCATCGTCGTTTCCTTTTTTTCCACAGTTTTGCTCCTTTCAACGAGGGGCCTTTTGATCTCCACACGAATGATATGAAGTAAATTCATGCAGTTTGCCTCTGCATTATATAGCTTTTCAGCCTAATTTGCAAGAAGTATTTGTTTTTTGCAAGAAGCGATCTGCCCTCTCCAAGAGAACAACTTCTTTTTAATTTTTATTCAAAAGCATTTATATTTCTCATTCATTCCAGTTGGCTTCTGCGAATTTTTATGTTATACTTATGACATATGTTTTTCATTGAACGGATGCTCATCCGTCAATTCGAAGGAGTGAGAACTATGATCACGTTACATCAAACCGGCGTTTTCTGGATCGGTGGTAAGCCAACCCAAGAAACCGGCTCCTTCTCTCCCAATGAGGGCAAGAAGAAAACGATGGCTTATTCCATTCTGCAAAGCCACAATCGAGCTCAAAACGCCGACAACTATCAAATCAAGTTTGACAGTTTAATCTCCCACGACATTACTTATGTGGGAATCATTCAAACAGCAAAGGCCAGTGGACTGACTCAATTTCCCGTTCCCTATGTGATGACGAACTGCCATAACAGCCTATGCGCAGTAGGTGGTACCATCAACGAAGATGATCACGTCTTTGGTCTTTCCGCTGCGGTGAAATATGGTGGGATCTTTGTTCCTCCCAATCAGGCAGTCATTCATCAGTACGCTCGGGAGATGATGGCCGGCTGTGGAAAAATGATCCTAGGCTCCGACAGCCATACCCGTTACGGCGCTTTGGGCACTATGGGCATTGGGGAAGGCGGACCAGAAATTGTCAAACAGCTGCTGAGTAACACCTACGATATTGCACCTCCTCCTGTCGTTCTGGTTTACTTGGAAGGGGAACCCGTTCAGGGTGTCGGACCTCATGATGTGGCCATCGCTCTTTGCGGTGCTGTCTATAAAAACGGTTTTGTGAAAAATAAAATCTTAGAATTTGTGGGTCCTGGCATTCGCAACCTACCGATGGACTATCGAATTGGTATTGACGTCATGACCACAGAAACCACTTGCCTCAGTTCCATCTGGGAAACTGACGATGCTGTGGAGGAATACTTCGCCATTCATGACCGTCCGGAAGAATACCGCAGTCTGCATCCGGAAGAAGGCGCTTACTACGACAGCATGATTACCATTGACCTGTCGAAGGTAGAACCTATGGCGGCCCTACCCTTCCATCCCTCCGAAGCATATCCCATCCGCGAACTCATGCAATATCCAGGGGACATTTTAAAGAAAATCGAACGCGAAGCTGCTGAGCAGTTTGGAAGTCAAGTTTCCATGTCCCTGACCGATAAGCTCGTCGATGGCAAGCTCATTTTGGATCAGGGTGTCATTGCCGGTTGTGCTGGTGGTATGTATGACAACATTGCCGAAGCTGCCGCCATTTTAGATGGACAATCCGTAGGCAACAGCTACTTCTCCCTGTCTATTTATCCCCCCAGCATTCCAGTCAATTTAGAGCTGATTCAGTCTGGCATACAGACCAAGCTCATGGAAAGCGGCGCCCTGTTTAAACCCTGCTTCTGCGGACCTTGCTTCGGTGCAGGCGACGTTCCCGCCAACAATGGTCTTTCCATCCGTCACACCACCCGAAATTTCCCCAACCGCGAAGGCTCCAAGCCCAGCGATGGTCAACTATCCGGTGTCATTCTGATGGATGCCCGTTCCATTGCTGCCACCGCAAGAAATCACGGAGTCTTAACGCCTGCTACAGAGGTATCTTATAAACAACCAATCCAAGGCAAACGTCACTTTGATGTTGGTGTATATGAGCGAAGAGTTTATGACGCTTTCGGCAAGTCCAAGCTGGACGAGCCTTTGAAGTTTGGCCCCAACATTGCGGAGTGGCCTCCTATTCCAGCTCTTTCTGAGCATTTGCTCATGCAGGTGGCTAGTGTTCTGCGGGATCCGGTTACCACCACCGACGAGCTCATCCCTTCCGGTGAAACCTCATCCTACCGTTCCAATCCATTGAAGTTAGCTTCCTTTACTCTCTCCCGCAGAGACCCCGAATACGTTGGCCGTGCAGAGGCAACCCAAAAGCTGGAGGAAGCTCGTGAAAGAGGAGAAATCCCCTCAGAGGTGGGAGCCATTTTGGAACGCGTTGGCCTTCCCGCCAATGCAGCAAGTGACTTGCATATCGGCTCTGTGATTTTTGCCAATAAACCTGGTGACGGCTCCGCTCGTGAACAAGCCGCTTCTTGTCAGCGTGTTCTGGGTGGCTGCGCCAACATCTGTTATGAGTTTGCCACCAAGCGCTACCGTTCCAATTGCATTAACTGGGGCATGCTGCCCTTTACCCTGAATCCGGACGATGCCTTCCCCTGCCAGCCGGGTGATTTCATTTTGGTTTCTAATGTTCGGAAGGGTATCCTAGAAGGCTTGGAAACCTTCCCAGCTACTGTAATCTCTGGTGTCAACGCCTTTCCGATTACCCTGCATCTAAAGGATCTGTCCCCAGAAGACCGGGAACTGCTGCTGACCGGCTGTCTCATGAATCACTATGCCAAACAAAACAAGGGTTGAGGTTTCTCTCATGGATAAAATTGTAATGAAAAATCCTATCGTGGAAATCGATGGGGATGAAATGACGCGCATTCTCTGGCAAATGATCAAAGAGAATTTGATTTGTCCTTTCGTTTCCTTAAATACAGAATACTATGATCTGAGTCTTCCCAACCGGGACGCCACCGATGACCAAGTCACCGTGGACGCTGCAGAAGCAATTAAACTGCATCATGTGGGCGTGAAGTGTGCCACTATCACCCCCAATCTCCAGCGCCTGGAAGAATATCAGCTCAAGCAAATGTGGAAAAGCCCAAATGCCACTATCCGCGCCCTATTAGACGGTACCGTTTTCCGCAGCCCCATTATGATTTCTAAGATAAGGCCTGTCGTCAGCTGCTGGAAAAAACCCATTGTCATTGCTCGTCATGCCTATGGCGACATTTATAAGGCAACGGAACACCGGGTGACAGGGCCCGGAAAGGCAGAACTAGTCTTCACTGGCGAAAATGGAGAAACCATCCGTAAGCCAATTTTTGAGTTCAAAGGACCCGGCGTACTTCAAGGTATGCACAATCGAGATGATTCCATTGAGTCCTTTGCCAGATCCTGCTTTGCATATGCTTTGGACAGTCAGCAGGATGTCTGGT
>JAQSXW010000117.1 GCA_029256465.1 Evtepia sp. | reverse complement strand
GGGTCTGCTCCAACAAGATAACCAAATCATCTACCGTCGAGCGGATTTTGCCATCGTTTCCGACAGCATCCGCTTGTGCAATCGCCTCGGTCATTTGATCCAATTCTTGTTCCGCTTGCATAGCGGCCTTAGCCATTGAGGTAACGGTTGTCACCTGCCTCACCCGGTAGTCACTCACAGCCATGCTATGAATAATGGCATCGGGCTGCTCTTTCTCCGCTAAGTCACGAATGAACTGCTCCAGTTCCAAGGTCCCTTGGATTCGGATTACCTGAGCTTTCGCGGTTTCCGGCACCAGAGAATGGCGACCACAGAGAAAGAAGATTTGTTCCACTTCCGGAAGCGTGGCAAACGCATCCGCTATCATGGCCCCCAATCGCCCTGTGGCATGATTGGTAATGCTACGAACCGAATCAATCGGTTCCTGAGTGCCTCCTGCTGTAATCAGAATTCTCATAGGCTCTCCTCCCCTGACGGGCTAAAACTTTACTCATCATTATAAGTTCTCGGTGGCGGGATCGAAAGTGACAAAATGATACAAAAATATGTGTATCTCGGCCACCAACTTGTCATATCCTTATATGTCGTGTCCAATTACTGAGAATCTAGTCAGTTTTCTCCCATCCTCACGAGACGCTCCCCCACCTGATAGATATCCCCAGCACCAACGGTCAGAATCAAATCTCCAGGTCTGGCAATCGAGAAGAGCGTCTCGGCCAGCAAGGGAAGGCTGGAAATCACCTTTGCCCCAGGGATTTCTTTTGCCAAATCCTCCGAGCTGATTCCCACCTGATTTTGCTCGCGAGCCGCATAGATTTCAGCTAGGTAAGTCACATCCGGCTTTCTCAGCACCTCGGCAAAGTCCTGAAAAAGCGCTTTCGTTCTGCTATAGGTATGGGGCTGAAAGGCACAAATAACTCGTTCATACTCCAATGTAGATGTCATGTCAAGTAACGCTTTCAGCTCGCTTGGATGATGAGCATAGTCGTCAAAAACCTTGGCTCCCTTGATAGTACCTTTGTACTCAAAGCGGCGGCCAGCACCCCGAAAGGCTTTCAGGCCTTCCTCAATGGCGCTTATCGGCAGCTTCAGTGCCAATGCCGCTGCTGCCGCTGCTAGTGCATTCTTCACATTATGAATCCCCGGCACCTGCAGCGTCACATGAGACACTGTTTCATTTTTATATACGACATCGAAGGAGGGCATTCCTTTTTCCCAATGCAAATTGGTGCTATGAACATCGCCCTGTTCCAAACCAAAGGTCATCATGTTTTCAATTTTTCCTTGCAGAGCCTCCATGGTGTTTGGGTCCTCCTGGTTGGCCACCACGGTACCTCCCTCAGGAACCAGTTTGGCAAAGGCGTAAAAGGAGTTTTGTACATCCTTTAAATCTTTGAAAAAATCCAAATGATCAGCTTCAATGTTTAAAATCACCGCAACAGTGGGAAAAAATGATAGGAAAGAATTACAGTACTCACAGGATTCCAAAATAATCGTTTCTCCTGCTCCTACCCGGTGACCTGTTCCCAAAAGTGGAAGGGTTCCTCCAATCATAACGGTGGGGTCTATCTGCGCTGCCATGGCAATATGGGTGCACATTGAGGTTGTGGTGGTTTTTCCATGCGTCCCTGCCACGCAAAGGGCATTGCGATACCTGCGCATAATTACCCCCCAAACCTCTGCGCGTTCAAACACAGGCAGTCCAAGTCTGCGGGCGGCACGAACTTCTGGGTTGTCATCATGAACGGCTGCGGTTCGAATCACCATTTCCGCATCCTGAATCGTCTCCTCCTGATGCCCTATGGTGACAGGAATGCCCAAATCCCGCAAGCGCCTAACTGCCAGACCTTCCTGTACATCGGAACCACTAATGATCATCCCTTTGCCAAAAAGGACTTCCGCCAAGGGGCACATGGATACGCCGCCGATCCCCACCAAGTGAGCCCGGCGGCCTGGTTTAATATATTCTTGAATCAGATCTGCTGTCATCTGGTTTACACACCTTTTATTTCAGATTATAATGATTATAATACTGTGAAACGAGAATTGGCAAGGGTTTCTCATTTCTTTCCAGTATCCGCGATTTTCTTAAAACCATACTATGCAGAAAGAAACTTCTTAATATCTTTTCAGCGCTTCACCAATCATCTAACAGGAAGGGATTTTACTATGCAAATTTTCGGTGGTACGCAGGACTCTTCCCTCGCCTTTCTCCATCGGGTACTAAAACTGGCATGTAACCTAGAAACTCTTCCATCTATTTCACACACCACTCTGGGAAAGCCCTTTTTCCCAGAGTGTCCACAACTCCACTTTAGTCTCAGCCACAGCGAGAATCGGATTGTATGTGCCCTAGACTCTCACCCCATCGGGGTAGACATTGAGATAATGAAGCCTAGGCAAAACGATCTCCCAAGCTATGCTCTGACGGCGGAGGAATATGCCAACTATCTATCTTTGGGTGGAGATTGGCTGGCCTTTTACAACCTTTGGACAAAAAAGGAAGCTTGGTCCAAGTATACCGGCGAAGGGTTAAGCAAAACTTTTCGCAAGGCTCCACCGCAAGAAGGTCTGTACTTTGCCACTTATACCGGTCCAGATTGGCTTGCCACAGTCTGCGGCGAGGGTACGCCGACAGATCGCATCCTTTGGCTGGATTCTTAAAGGAGGAGGTTTTTGATGCCCAAACTGGATCATTCTTTTTTTAATCGAGACACCGTTACAGTCGCCAGAGATCTATTGGGGCGTTATTTGGTGAGAAAGATTAATGGCACTCTTTTGGTCTGCCGGATCACAGAAACGGAAGCTTATGTAGGAAGGGTGGACAAGGCTTGCCACGCATATAATTACAAGCGCACCGCAAGAACAGAGCCCTTGTTTTCTTTACCAGGAACGGTCTATATTTACCTGATTTATGGTATGTATCATTGCCTGAACTTGGTTACTGAGGCCGAAGGGGAACCCTGTGCCATCTTAATTCGTGGTTGCACTGCTGTGAGCGGAGAGCATGCGATGTCGTACGCCCGATTTGGAAAACCTCCGGCGGCATTATCTTCCTATCAACGAAAAAACTTCCTCAATGGGCCGGGCAAGGTCTGTAAGGCTCTTTCGCTTACCAAAGAACAGAATAACATTTCTTTGATGGAGGATACTCTCTGGGTCTGCGATAGTCCTGTCGATGTGGGGCTTCCTCCAGATCCACAAGATGCGATACCGCTTGTGATCCACTCTGGTCCCAGAATCGGGATCGACTATGCCGAAGAAGCGATCCACTTTCCTTGGCGGTTCT
>JAQSXW010000116.1 GCA_029256465.1 Evtepia sp. | reverse complement strand
ATTGTAATCGGAGTCTTTTTGTGGATGACCAATAGCGCCCAAAAAGAGTTGGATTCAATGGTGTATGAGAATATAGATATGAATTTGGTAGTAAACGGTACATATTATGGAGAGGTCGACGCTAGGCTGGTTTTCGTCAAGGTTGGGGTAACTGTCAAAGAGCATGTGATCAACAAGATCGAAATCATAGAACACCAAAATGGCATGGGAATCAAAGCGGAATCTATTACAGAAACAATGATAACTAAAAACAACTATGATGTGGACGCAGTAAGTGGTGCGACGCTTTCAAGTGAGGCGATAAAAAGTGCCGTAAGTAAAGCATTAAAAGAAGGATATCTGGAATAACGGCGTTGAATAAGCAGCAACAGAAAATTGTCTGCCGGTTATTGTAGGGGTTAGGAGGATTTATGGTTACTATTATTGCAGATGAAGGGGAACATCAAATTGGAATGGAGCTACATCGGGGGTTCTTATCTAAAGGAGCTCAGGTAGATTATATTTCGCTGGAAAACATACAAGTAAATCCCTGCGTTAGTTGCGGAGGATGTACCTACATAACATATGGCAAGTGTGTTAGCCGTGATGATGGTGATTGGATTTATCCCAAGGTCATCCGGTCAGATGTTCTGATATTCGTTACACCTATCACGTTTGGAAGTTATTCTTTTAAAATTAAGCGGGTACTGGACAAATTCGGGCTGATTATGGACCGACATTATTTTGTGAAAAACAGAGAATTGGTCAAAGGCGGTATGCTGGGAAAGCAATTCAAGTTTTTTTCCGTGGGGGTCAAGGAAAATTGCATCGATGAAGAAATAGAAGCATTCAAAAATCTATTCCATGAAAACATCGTTATTACAAGAGGAGCAGGAAAAGCATACATCGTAGATGCTGTACCAACTTTGGAAGAGAAGAACCAAATCATAGAGGAGGTTTTGAGAGCATGAAAAAGATACTCCTGATTAATGCAAGTCCCCGGCAGAAAGGGACGAGTTTTGTTCTAGCCCAAATGTGTAAAGAATATTTGGAAAGCAGGGGCCATCACATTAAACTTATTCACCTGTATCCCAGCCTGAATAATCTGGATAATCTATATAGAGCCGTCGAGGAAGCCGATACCCTGATCCTGAGCGGGCCTTGCTACATCAATACGTATCCGGCTGATACAATCGCTCTGTTGGAGGAACTGGCGGCGCGCAAGGAACTTTTGCATGGCAAAAGTCTGTATGGGATAATTCAAGGGGGAATGCCTTACGTTCATACTCATGAAAGCGGGCTATCGTTATTGGAGATGTTCAGCAAGAAATGCAATATATCCTTCAAGGGTGGATTTGTGATGGGCATGGGAGCGATACTTAACGGGCAACCTATTACAAAGCTCCCGAATTCTAAAAAGATAATCAGGCAGTTATACATTTTCTTTGATCACATTGAGAAGAACGAAGTCTCGCCTCGTCAGGTATATCAAGCGGCGCAGCTAAAAATGCCAGGCTTTATATACAGTATTATGGCAAGAATGATGAATCGCACCATCGACAAGGATCTATTAAAGCATGGAATTGATGTAAAGCAGGCAAGTCCATATCTTGTCTCTACGAATAATAAACCGTAGGCGGTTGAAATGTTCACAAGATCGAGGTATCCTTTATTAAGTGTGAATTTTCTCAAAAGAATGTTGAAACAGAACTCTCTGCAAATCCATAATGGGTTTTTGAGATACAAATAATGGGTGCAATCATTAGTGGAAGTTAATTTTGACTTCCATTATATTTTTTCATAAAAAATTCTTATTCCCCAAAACCAAAAACCGTTTTTGATGGTCTAACAATTGACCGGTCAAACAACAAACAAGGAGGATAAAAGAGTGACATGTGACGAGTTTTCAATGCGAATCGTCGCAATGATGCAAATGCTGTATCGCGTTAGTTATGCGCAGTTATCACAAAGCTGCGATCGAGACGAGGCGGTTCAGGAATGTTTGTGCAAGGCGTGGAAGAAGCGCTACCAACTCAAAGATGAGCGTTTCATGCAGACTTGGGTAATCCGGATTTTAGTCAACGAATGCCATAATATTCAGAGAAAAAGAAGTCGGGAATTGCCGATGGATGAATTGCCTGAACGAATTGCACCGGCGGACACTAATTTTGAGCTGCACGACGCGCTGTTTAGCTTGGATGAAACGCTCCGCCTACCCATTCTTCTGCACTATATTGAAGGCTTTTCAATCAGCGAGATTGCGCAAATTTTATGCTGGCCTCAAGGTACGGTCAAGTCACGTATGCTGCGCGGACGACAGGAGCTAAAAAAAATATTATGTGGGGAGGATCAATTACTATGCGAGATATAACTGACTTGAGAAACGCGTTCGGTCAGGCTGATGATGGCTTTGTCAACAATGTATATCAAACCCTGGCTGGTATGCAAATAAATGAAAACAGAAAACCTGTAAAGAAAATAGGCTTCCGCCTGGTGGCTGTGATTGCGATTGTCTGCATGTTGTCTACTGGAACCGTTTTGGCTTTAACAAACCCTTGGGGAATCCTTGATTTCCTGAGCGGAAGAAGGACGGATGTAAAGGTTTTGCCTGAAGCCGTTGATATCGTGCAAAAAGAAGTAGCGCAAATAGGCAGTCAAACCGAATTTGGGACTTTTGCGGTGCGCGAAGCTGTATTCGACGGAAAGAACGTATACATCGTCGTGGATGTAAAACCCTCTAGCCAGGGATATTTACTGTTGGGCCCGGATGCATTTCCGTCCGATCCCATTGGCAATATGGGGCCGCTTTTCAGCGACAAAACCGGTACTATAGCCGATTATGCCCGGGAAAACAATAAAGAAATGATACGTACATCTGTGGTCATCAGCAGTGTGAACCATTCCGTTGATTTTCTCCTTAACGAGGACGGGACTCTTGTCTACATGCTCAACGGCAGCTATGCCGGTGACTCCGCTCAAGAGGATATAAAAATGACCTGCGTTGCCGCCCCGTTTGTCAGCCGGGAAGGCACAGTCGTAATTGACGAGCTCAATATGAAGAGAACGACACTCTCCGTAACACTCAGAAATTCTGGAATGAAAGAAACCGTAACCAGCGCGATGCCTGTCGTATACAGTGATTACGGCATAAGAGTGGATAAGGTTACGCTTAACGGTTCGTCCATGGCGATTTATGCAGATATTGAATACACGGTAATAGATAAAGAAAAATTTGCTGAAACTGACGACGGTCTCTGGTTTGAATTTTTGGACGGTAACGGCAAACGTGTGCCTGCCGGTGCCTCTTCCAGTGGAAGTGTTGAGGCCGTAGACGAAAATCATTTTATACAGAAAACTTCTTTGCAGGCTTCAGAAACATTGCCAAATGAGATCATCCTTCGCGGATACACTTTCTGGGAGGAAAACAGGTATGAGACTCATACATTTAACATGGAATA
>JAQSXW010000115.1 GCA_029256465.1 Evtepia sp. | reverse complement strand
AAGAGCGTACTTGGGATCGCTTTCTTGGTCTGCATGATAATGATGATGTGTGTTGGTTGTGGAAAGCAACAAGAGGCAAAAGCAGTTGCACTAACCGAAGATGAGCTTGCCTATTTTAATGGCGATTCGTTTTTTAATGGGGATCAGTTTAATATCCGAAATCAATTCTTGAGCTCTCTTTATGATAAGCCGGAAGACATTGATCTGTTTCAACTATTCTACTGTGGCAGTGGGATAGCCGAAACAATATCCGATGAGGAACTGGAGGCTGTCATAGCCAAGGGATCGTGGGGAGATTGCGATTGTGAAAAGAATAGCCGCACGAATATGGATAAAGTTCTGACCGAGTATATGGGGATAACCCTGGCAGATACCAAGAAGGTGGGACTGAATCAGTTTGTGTGCCTTCCCCAATTTGATGCGTACTATTTCTTTCATGGAGATACCAACTATCGCTCCAAAATCACCTTCCTTAGCGGAGAGCGGGATGGGGATACCATTCACCTTTACTATGATGACGATTTTTATGCAGATGGGAAAAAAGTACTTACCCTCAAAGAGAACAATGGGTCTTACCTTTTTATTGCAAACCAGAAGGCTGAATCAGAGGCGAGTTAACGCACTACTCCCACTTGAAGTATTTGAGAGAAACTCCAATGCAGACTGTAGTGAGTGCAAGCATAATCATGATTGGCAGTACGACGTGATTGATCGGTAACCCAAGCGAGGTTACTTTGAGAAGCTTGATTCCCTGCGTGAGTGGTAGAAGATCAGAAGCTCGCTGCAGCCCTAGCGGCATTACCTCATACGGCAACGTTGCGCCGGAGAAGAGTAGCATGGGGAAGTAGAGGAGACTGGCTATTACACCCGCGATTTTTGGATTCGGTGCAAGGCCCCCCACCAGCATGCCAATGCTGAGCATGGTCAGGAGAACCAAAAGGTAGCTACCCAGAAAGGCAAGGAGCGAGCCTCTGAGGCTAATGCCAAAAAATAGTCTCCCGGTGAGATAGAGTAGCCCAAGCGATAAAAGAGAGTAGAGCGTATAGATCATTAGCTGTACCGATAAAATCATGGCAGGGCTCACAGGGGTCACCTGGAAACGCCTTAATATTTTGCGGCTTCGATACTCCGACACGACAAGCGGAAGGCCCATCACGCCACCTGCACAGATCGAGATGGTGGTGAGCGCTCCAAAAGACTGCTCTAAAAAGGTAAAGCGAGCCCCCGGGAAAGCCGGTTTGCTTCCATAGATCATGCCGATGAGGATGAAAACGACAAGGGGCATGCAGATGGCGAAGATGACCATATCCATTCCCCGAAGGGAGAGTTTCCACTCGATTTTAAGCATGGTGAGAAATGGCTTCATCGTCAGTTTCCTCCTTTGTATACCAAAGATAAGCGTCTTCAAATTGATTGCAAGGGCTGGAAGCGACGGCCTCCGCGACCGTACCATAAAATACTGCCTGGCCATGCTTTAAGATGCAGATCTTGTCGCACAGGGCTTCGACCTCATCCATAAAGTGAGAGGTGAGGAGTATGGTTACCCCCTTGTCCTTTAGATCGGAGAGGAGTTTCCAAACATCCCGCCGCGCTTTTGCGTCCAGACCCGTCGTGAGCTCATCTAAAAAGACCACTTGGGGATTTGGGAGTAGGGCGAAGACGATAAAAAGGCGCTGACGTTCCCCACCAGAAAGGTCACTTACAAAGCGTTTTGCCTTGTCTACCAGTCCGAATTGGCGGAGGAGTTCTCGAGCATCCGCTGCATTTTTGTAAAGGGTTGCGGTTACCTCACAGAGTTCCATGACCGTAATTTTGTCCTGAAAGTTAGCCTCCTGAAACTGAACGCCAACCTGCTCAAACAGTTCCTTCCGCTGGGACTTTGTGTTGCGATCCAAGACAGCCACCGTTCCTCCATCCGGCTTTTTTGTGCCTAATAGGCACTCAATGGTCGTGCTTTTTCCTGCACCATTTGCACCAAGTAGACCAAACACCATGCCACGCAGGACGGAAAAGGATAGGCCATCAACCGCGATCGTGCCGCCATAGGATTTGGTCAGATTCTTCACTTTGATGACTTCTTCCACGAATAGAACCTCCTTCTTTTTCCCAAAAGAATAACACCAGCCAAAAGACTGGTGTTAAAGTGGAGAGTTTAGAAAATTCCGTTTCATGGTGTTGAGCATTTTCCTGATCATCTGGGCATTGGTTTCGGCAGCATTGAGTGAACCCAAAAGCTGATCACAAACGGCGATGATCTCCTCATCCGGCTTGGGTGTGTTCAGCACTTCCTCAATATCGG
This sequence comes from Evtepia sp., assembly GCA_029256465.1. GTDB lineage: Bacteria > Bacillota > Clostridia > Oscillospirales > Oscillospiraceae > Evtepia. The sequence continues at coordinate 1,170 of JAQSXW010000115.1, read as the reverse complement.
TACTTGGGTTTATTGAGAGTGCATTCAGCATACGTAAAATTGCTTCGAGGGAGTAATTTGCGCATCGGAGTGAGCGGATCATGGTTAATCGCAAAACATCCGCTTCCGTATAAACTCGATACCCATTTTCTTTCCGTTTGACAGTAAGCAAACCATTCATCTCCCAGTTTCGCAGCGCATCCATCGAAACACTGAGGTACTCGGATACCTCTTTCCGTTTGAACTTGCGTCCCGTTTCACTTCCTTGATCGGATAAAAGCTGCCGGGTAGCAAAAATAGCGTCTTCTGCGCGCTGCTGTTCGCTTTGGACTTGTGACAAGTATTCATCGGTGAGAGTGATGGCTCTGTCAAATTTGCCTTTGGCTGAGGTTTTCACGATTTCGATTATTGTTTTTCGCAGGCCGTTTTGTAAAAGTTCAATCTGAAATGCCGTGCGCGCAAGGCGAAACTGTGCCAGGTGAAAGTCCGTAAAGATACGATACCCATTGGCCTGACGCTCTGGCGGTGGAATGAGTCCCAGCTTTTCATAGAGGCGCACGGTGTTTGGATGAATTCCAATGATCGTTGCCACCTCGGCAGTTCGGTAAGTTTGCACTTTTTTCACCTCCTACAAAGGAGCATAGCACGAAGGGAAAGTCTGGTGTTATAGTGGAGGGTTTTGTCATGATAAATTGGTCAGGGGGCTAACCCCCCTGACCAATTTTTACTTTATGGGGCTATGTTACGATGCCGCTTCTGGGCTTTTCACTTGGAGAGCGCGAATGAGGTCACTGGTGAAAAGTTCGTTGCCAGGCTCGGAATCGGTGCTCAAGAAAAGAAATAGATAAGTTGTTTTTTTCGCTTCATCCAAAGAAACGACAATGTAGGTGCCGTCTGGGCAGAAAGTCAAAAGCCAACCATCCGGATCAATTTCCATTGCCCCAGCAAGCATAATTTTCTCTGGAGTTGTAGTATGAATGCGATAATGTAATCGGTAAAGATCTAAATTGCGTCCTTCTAAATTATCGTAATGATAGCAAAGTTCTATCTGTTCAATCTTCCAATTATCATAAATAGCCGGTTCTCCCACCATTTGTTCCTTGCCATCCACGATCTCGGTTGCTCCGCTATTCTTGCACCAATCATCATACTCCTGTTTTACATACGACTCTGCCGCAGTAAGTACCACAT
>JAQSXW010000114.1 GCA_029256465.1 Evtepia sp. | reverse complement strand
ATTTCGAAAGAGGAACAGGAGCGAGTATTCGAGCGTTTTTACCGGGTGGATCAAAGTCACTCCAAAGAGATAGGTGGGACGGGGCTAGGGCTATCCATTGTCAAACATGCTGCCTTATACCATGATGCTAAGATATGGATTTCCAGTTCACCGGGAGAAGGAACGGAAATTAGAATCCTCTTTCATAAACAAGAAATGCAGTAAAGTTCCACTCAGTAAATGAATGATGGGAAGTGTATCATGGACTGGATAATTGAACAGGTGAGAATAGCGATGGAGCTTCTAGAGACGGCGGGATTTGAAGCGTTTTTGGTCGGTGGTTGTGTCCGGGATTCCCTTATGGGGATGACACCGAAGGATTTTGACTTAACTACCAATGCAAAACCTAAGGAGATTATCCAAGCTTTCGCTGCGTATCGTGTGATAGAAACTGGCCTCCAACACGGAACCATTACGGTTATTTTGGATCAAATATCCTTGGAGATCACCACATACCGCAGGGAAAAATCATACACCGACTCCCGGCATCCGGACGGAGTCGAGTTTTCGAGTAGCTTGGAGGAGGATTTGACTCGTCGGGATTTCACCATGAATGCCATCGCTTACCACCCTGATAAGGGATTTGTCGATCTTTCTGAGGGACGATTGGACATTCAAAGGAAGTTAATCCGTTGTGTAGGAGATCCTGATGAAAGGTTTGGAGAGGATGCCCTGCGTATTTTGCGTGCCTTGCGCTTTTCATCTGTGCTAGGGTTTCACATGGAAGCAAGGACCGAAGCGGCACTCTTCCGAAACAAGGCGGGGCTCAAACTCATATCGGCGGAGCGAACTGCAGCCGAACTCAATCAGCTTCTCTGCGGGAAAGAGGTAAAACGGGTGCTGCTTCGCTACATTGATGTATTGGGAGAAGTGATTCCGGAGCTCTTACCCATGAAGGGGTTTGAGCAAAGAACAAGGTATCATAACTACGATGTGTTGCAACATACTTCGGTGGCCCTTGAGCATACGCCCCCGGACGCTGTCCTCCGCTGGGCTGTTTTATTACACGACAGCGGAAAACCAGCTACCTTTACCACGGATGACCGAGGAAATGGTCACTTTTATGGACATCACACGGTGAGTGGAGCACTCTCAAAGCAAGTTCTTTGCCGATTGAAACTGGATCGTTCGACAAGGGAGCGAGTCATCACGTTAGTGGAACTGCATGATGCCTCTGTGGAAGCAGAGCGAAAGGCGGTTCGGCGCTGGCTCTCTCGCCTGACACCAAGTGTGTTTTTTGACTTGCTACAAGTGAAGCGAGCAGATAATTGGGGACAAGCACCAGAGTTTCACACTCGACAGAACGATTATGATGAGTTAGAGGAATTGGCCGTAACAATTCTGGCAGAAGATGATTGTATTTCACGAAAGGATTTGGCAGTGAACGGGAGAGACCTGATGGAGAAAGGGCTGAAGGGGAGAGAGCTTGGTCAGATTCTGCAATTTTTATTGGATGCTGTTGTGGATGAAAAAGTAGAAAATGAAAGAACGGCATTGCTTTGTTATATAGGAAAATATCAAAGTTTGTCGAAATAAATTGCAAGATATTGCAATCTGCTTTGCAAAATATAAGCTTGAAATAGAAATAGGAACAAGTTTCCACATTGCTTTTATTGAGGAAGGGTAGAATTGATTCAATTTTTAGAAAAGGATGGATAAATATGCTAGAAGAAAGAGACTTTTCCAGAATCCAATTGGCGTAGCAGATTCGAACCGTTGTGAAAGAGAAAAACATACAAGCGAGGTGTGATAAATTTACTAAAAAATCAATTTTTCTCTTTCCTTTTCCTATACAGTGTGATATACTGGCCCTACATTGAACGCTCTGCATTGGCAGAATCTGCAGAGTTCAATCTCGAGTTGTTCGCGTGAAGGCTCAATGTTATGCTACGATTGGGGGGACGCCATGCAACAAAAAGAAACAAGAAGAGATAGAATGAAAATGATTGTATTGGTTAATTCGTATAGAATGGAAGTCCAACTGTACGAGTAGAATCGATGTCAATCCGAATGACGCTTTATGAAAATGATCGATGCTATTCGTTTTCATGCAAGAATACGAATTGGCGTGATGGCCGCGAACAGCCAGCCGATCCCCTTAGCCGCAACCAATGGGAGGGGCAAGGGAGGAACAGTAACCAAACGGTCAACGCTCTGAGGTTTGAGCCGATTCAGAGCCTGTTGGAGAAACAAAACTCGCAATAAAATCCTTGGATGCAGAGTGTGTACTCTGCAGTGCATCGGCGTGAAGTTCTGTGCCGGAAGGGAATGAATGATGATTCATGGCCAGAAGGGCGGAAGCGGAAGCTGATACAGCATTACACATCTAAACTAAAGATGTAGTTGAAAAGCTTGCTGTGATTTACATTTGAGACATATGCGTATTCAGTTCAAACTTTCAACAAGAAACGAGGTATATTTATGAGTAATAAGGGAGAGAAAACTAGCGGCGGCGGAATCGGTGCATTTGACTTTTTCTGCATCGGCTTCGGCTCTATCGTTGGCGTCGGCTGGGCAGTTTCCATCAACAGATGGATGGCAAGCAGCGGTGGCCCCCTGCCAGCATCACTTGGCTATATTATTGCACTGATTATGATGATTCCTGTCGCACTGTGCTACTGCGAACTGGCTCCTATGATGCCTGTTGCCGGCGGCGGCATGGCCTATGCTTACAAGGCATTTAACCAACACGTTGGCTTCCTTTCTGGTTGGGCTGCATTCGGTGCATTCGTGACCATCATTCCCTGGGAAGCAATCTACGTAGTTGATATTCTGAGCATTCTGTTTCCTGCGGTCAAAGGCCCCGTGCTGTATGAACTGGCAAAAACACCAATTTGCTTAGGTCATATCGTGGTCGGTACCATTTTCTCCATCCTTCTGTTTTTGATCAACCTGAAGGGTGCATCCGGTTCCGCAATGATGCAGAGATTCTTGACCGTGTTCTTGGTTGGCGTTGGTGTTCTGGCGATGATCATGGGTCTTATTAATTTTGATGCTGGCAACTTCCAGCCCATCTATCAGAACGTTGGTAAAGGTACTCATACCAGCTTCTTGGGAGGTTCCATTGCTATTCTGGCATCTGCTCCCTTCTTCCTAGCTGGTTTTGAAACCATTCCCCAGGCTGTTGAGGACGCAGCTGGCGATGTTACCTCCGTTGGTAAGACCGTGGTTCTGTCTGTCGGCATGGCATGTCTGTTCTATGCATTGCTTCTGTTCTGCTTGGGCAGCGCAATGCCTTGGCAGGATTTCTATGCACTGAAGACCCCCGCAGCATCCAACATGATGAAAGTCCTTTATGAGAACACATTCGGAGTTGTGCTTTACTACGTCGTTTTGATCGGTGCACTCTGCGGCCTGTTCACCACTTGGAACGGCTTTATGATGGCTTCTCCTCGTCTGCTAATGGGCATGGCTCGTGGCAATATGGTGCCCGCCTTTTTTGCAAAACCGCATCCCAAGTATGGCACTCCCATCA
>JAQSXW010000113.1 GCA_029256465.1 Evtepia sp. | reverse complement strand
CGATGTTACTCGTCAAACGGAGGTGATTCGTTTGGCAGTGAAAGCATTTGGGATTGATGCGATCCAAAGTGGACGAAATGACATCCTGGCCAAGGAACGTAAATTTTCAGGCAATGCCTTTCATCGAACAGCAGATGTGTCCTTACATCACGGTACCATTCTCATTTCCTCCGATTTGTCTAAACTAAGCTCCTTCTTAGCGCCATCACCGGAAAAATTGGAGGCAAAAGGAGTGGAAAGCGTGCGAGCACGGGTGTTAAATCTCTGCGAATTGAATTCAGATATTACACCAGTGGCGATGCGCGGGGCGTTGCTGCTTGCTTTTGCAAAAATTTATGGTGTGATACCAAAGCCGTTGCCATCGGATGCCATTGATCCTGCTTGCTTGGATGCACTGACAAAGCAGTACGCCGCGGAAGATTGGCGTTTAGGACGCTTGTCGGCCTTTACCTATGAACTGCGTCACCGATTTTCGTTTGGGGAACTTGAGTTTTTGCTGGAGGTTTCCGATGGCATGGTAAAAACGGCCCATGTCCATTCTGACGCTATGGATGCCGATTGGGTTGAGGCGATGAAAGCAGCTTTTGCAGGACGCCCGTTTTCCGCTACTGAATTAGCAGAGGCAGTACCCGATAGCTTACAAGAGCCAGAGAATCGGAAGGAAGTAGCGGATTATTTGCGTTCCGCGCTTTGATAAGAAAATAGGATAGGAAAAAGCTCCCAGGTGTGGCGCAACAACCACATCTGGGAGCTTTTATTTTAAAAAGTTGCAGTTGCAACCGATTTAATGTTCAAGATAGAGTACGATCATGCTGTAAATAAAAACAAATCTCGAGGCTTTTCATAGCATCGACGAAATCATAGAATGGAGTGACACTGATGATCCGAAAGATAATTAAGATTGACGAGGAAGCTTGTAATGGCTGCGGTCTGTGTGCAACCGCTTGCCACGAAGGTGCCATTGGAATGGTGAATGGGAAAGCAAAGCTGCTGCGGGATGATTACTGTGATGGATTGGGCAACTGTCTACCGGTTTGTCCCACCGGAGCAATCACCTTTGAGGAGCGAGAAGCAGCGGCTTATAACGAAGGGGCGGTGAAAGCGAATATGGAACAGAAGCAGCCAGAAACTTTAGCGTGCGGGTGTCCGGGAACACAGTCTCGAAGCATTGAGCGCCAGACTGGCCACCAAGTAGTAACAGAGTCGGTGGTTGGAAGTCAGCTGAGACAATGGCCTGTGCAGATTAAATTAGTTCCTGTGAACGCCCCCTATTTTGATCAGGCAAATTTGCTGATTGCAGCTGACTGTGCTGCCTACGCCTACGGAGATTTCCACAATCGATATATGAGAAATAAAGTGACTCTCATTGGCTGTCCAAAATTGGACGAAGGCGATTATGCAGAAAAACTAACGGCAATTATTAGACACAATAATATTAAAAGTGTGACAGTGGTAAGAATGGTCGTGCCCTGCTGTGGTGGAATCGAACACGCAGTCAGGAGAGCCCTGCAGGAAAGTGGGAAGATGATCCCATGGCAAGTGGTTACCCTATCGACCGACGGAGAAGTCATAGAAGAATAAAAATAAGAGGGTTGAGTATACTCAACCCTCTTATTTTCTAACTTTGATTATATTCTGCTTGTTTTCAATCGTGCCATAGCACGGGCCAGTGCGGCCTTTGAGCTATGATACTCTTGCATATTTAGTTTTTGACGAAGGCGGTCTTCAGCTCGTTCTTTCGCTGCCTCAGCACGTCGAATATCAATTTCCTCGGGACGCTCAGCAGCCGAGAGCAAAAGAATAGTATACTCCTGCATCACTTCAGCAATACCACTAGTCACTGCTGCCGTTTGCCATTCACCATTCACTTTATAGCGAAGGATTCCTGGCTCAACAATGGTAACCACGGGTTCATGACCGGCTAAAACGCCAAATTCTCCGTCAAGAATGGGAAGAATGAGACACTCAACCTCGCCAGAAAAGAACTGACGGTCGGGAGTGAGAATCTCTAAGGAAAAGGTGTTCATTTAAAGCGCCCCCAGTTTTTGAGCCTTTTTCACAACCTCATCTGCAGTACCTACCATGTTAAACGCTGCCTCGGGATACTGATCTAATTCACCGCCCAAAATGGCTTCAAAGCTGCGCAAGGTATCCTCAAGCTTGACATATCGACCTTCTAGGCCAGTAAAGACCTCTGCAACGGAGAATGGTTGAGAGAAGAACTGCTGTACTCGACGTGCACGTTCCACAATCTTCTTATCCTCGGGGGAGAGTTCTTCCATACCAAGAATAGCAATAATATCTTGCAACTCACGATAGCGCTGTAACAATTCCTGCACACCACGAGCAATTCGGTAGTGGCGTTCACCGACGACATCGGGTTCTAGAATACGGGAGGTGGAATCAAGAGGATCGACTGCAGGATAAATACCTTGCTCCACGATTTTACGGGAGAGAACGGTAGTTGCATCCAAATGCGCAAAGGTGGTAGCCGGTGCTGGGTCAGTAAGGTCGTCAGCAGGGACATAAACAGCCTGAACTGAAGTAATTGATCCGTCCTTTGTGGAGGTAATACGCTCTTGAAGCGAACCAATTTCGTTGGCCAAGGTTGGCTGATAACCAACGGCGGAAGGCATACGTCCCATTAGTGCGGATACCTCACTGCCTGCCTGAATATAGCGGAAAATGTTATCAATGAAGAGCAGAACGTCTTGCTTCTTACGATCACGGAAGTATTCTGCCATGGTCAGACCGGTGAAAGCAACACGCATTCTGGCTCCAGGGGGCTCGTTCATTTGCCCAAACACCAGAGCTGTCTTGCTCAAAACGCCCGATTCACTCATTTCATGCCAAAGGTCGCTGCCTTCACGGATACGTTCTCCTACGCCGGTAAAAATGGAGTATCCGCCATGTTCGGTAGCAATATTGTGGATGAGCTCCTGAATCAGCACGGTTTTTCCAACGCCTGCGCCACCAAAAAGACCAATTTTTCCGCCTCTGGCGTAAGGGGCCAAGAGATCAATGACTTTAATTCCCGTTTCAAGAACCTCGACCACCGAACGTTGATCTTGAAATTTGGGCGGTGCACGGTGGATGGACCAACGCTCCTCTGGGGTAACGGGTTCTTTGTTGTCGATGGGTTCTCCCAGAACATTAAAGAGACGCCCGAGGGTTTCCTCTCCCACAGGTGCAGTAATGGGGCCACCTGTTAAGGAAACCTCTGCACCTCGATGCAGACCTTCACTAGGGGAAAGCATGATACAACGCACGGTATCATTTCCTATATACTGGGAAACCTCCATGACTAGGTTCTTGCCATTCAATTCTACGGTGAGTGCATCCTTGATTGCGGGGGAGGCACCGCCGGAAAATTCGACATCCACGACAGGACCCATGACCTGGATGATTTTTCCTTTGTTCTGTGACATCTTTATCACGCCTTTCAGGTGAAATGGATATCCGTTAGGGACAATCCGGTTTCCTGTTTATTCCATACTGGCCTGGGCACCGCCTACCACTTCAGTAATTTCTTGAGTGATGGCGCTTTGACGTGCCCGGTTATAGGTTAAGTTCAGAGACTTCAACATGTCTCTGGCATTCTTCGTCGAAGAGTCCATTGCTGTCATACGGGCACTT
>JAQSXW010000112.1 GCA_029256465.1 Evtepia sp. | reverse complement strand
AGGAACAAGTATTTGGATATATGAAATACAAGAGATTGGAGCAGCGGCATCCTACCCTTGCGGTTGAAGTGGTAAAGGATACCCTATATTTGGATCGGCTCTTATCGGATGAAGCTGCTTTTCTGTGTTTTGATCATAGGGGACAGAGAATTCAGGTAGGAGAAAAGGATGGGGAAGGGAAAGAAAATCTATTTCAGCAGTCTTTGCTTCAGATATTAGAGGCGTTATAATGAAAAACGAGCTTGAGGTGCATTTGCCTTCTTATGAAAAAGCAAACAAAGGTTATACTGTATGATAAAAGTAGAATGTTACCCAAGACATAGGTGTTGGAGGAATTGACTTTGTCACTTTATTACGAATCAAAAGATACTGTTATCGAAAAGCTGTCCAGTCATGAGGAAATGGGATTGACGTCTAATTCGGTTCAGGAACGCCTGCAGCAGTATGGAAGAAATACACTTCGAGAGAAGAAGAAAAAAACAATGCTAGAACGATTTTTGGAGCAGTTCAAGGATGCCATGATTCTGATCCTGCTAGGTGCTGCAGCAATTTCATTTGGCATTGCTTGTTTTGAAGGGAATCCAAAGGAGTTTTTTGAACCAGCATTGATCCTGCTCATTGTGCTGCTCAATGCAGTCATGGGCGTGATACAGGAAAGCAAGGCAGAAAAAGCGTTGGATGCACTCAAAAGCTTATCTGCACCGAATGCACGCGTTATTCGAGACGGCGCAGAGCATATCATTCAGGCACAGGATTTGGTTCCTGGAGATATCATTAAGCTGGAGGCGGGGGATTTTGTGCCAGCTGATGCCAGGCTACTACAATCGGTAAGCCTTAAGAGTGAAGAATCAGCTCTCACTGGTGAATCTGTTCCCAGTGAGAAGGATGCCAATCTTCCAGTTGCGGAAGGGGCTCCCTTGGGTGACCGAAGCAACATGGTCTTTACTGGATGTAGTATCACATACGGTACCGCAACCGCTGTGGTGACAGATACCGGAATGAACACAGAAATGGGAAAAATAGCGAATCTCTTGGAGGGGGAAACGGAAAGTCTCACCCCCTTACAGGAAAAGCTTGCCCAATTAGGAAAGTACTTGGGCGTGGTTGCTCTAGCCTCATGTGCTGTGATCTTTTTGATTGGTCTACTGAATCACCTTCCGCCGCTAGAACTGTTCATGACTGCAGTTTCTTTGGCAGTTTCCGCAATTCCAGAGGGACTACCGGCTACTGTAACCATTATTCTTTCGATTGGCGTACAGCGTATGGTAAAGAAGAATGCCATTATACGTCGTTTGCCAGCGGTAGAAACACTCGGAAATGCTTCCATCATCTGTTCGGATAAAACCGGTACACTGACACAAAACCGTATGACTTTGGTGAAAGGTTATGCGGAGGAAGAAAGCGGTTTGGCAGTTCTGAATCAGTCGGTAGATCCTACAATAAAAAAGCTGTTGCAGTATGCGGCTCTCTGCTGTGATGCATCTGTTATCTTTGAAGACGGTAAGGCGGTTCATATTGGAGATCCGACGGAAACGGCCATTGTACTGGCAGCACATCAGCAGGGAATGGAAAAAGCAGTATTAAATCGCGACTATCCCCGCGTTGCAGAACTGCCCTTTGACTCCGATCGGAAGCTGATGTCAACCGTAAATCAGATCGATGGCAAGCTCGTTGTAATCACCAAGGGTGCCTTTGATGTGATGGCAAACTGTTGTATCAGTGGAAATTTAACACAAGGAGCGGAGATGACTCGCGCCATGAGTGCAGACTCCCTTCGTGTCCTTGCGGTTGGTTATAAGGAAATTCCGCAGCTTCCGGAGGAGATTAGCCCAGCGACATTAGAAAATGGATTGCATTTTATGGGCCTGGTTGGAATGATTGACCCACCACGTCCCGAGGCAAAGAAAGCGGTCGAAGTATGCCGGAGAGCTGGGATACGACCAGTGATGATTACAGGAGATCATGTGATTACCGCATCTGCCATTGCAAAAGAACTGGGTATCATGAATGATAAGGATCTGGCAGTAACCGGGGCAGAGCTTGATGCCATGACCGAGGAGGAACTGGAGAACCGGGTGAGTCAAATTTCTGTCTATGCACGCGTATCCCCCGAGAATAAAATTCGCATTGTAAAAGCATGGCAGAAGAGGGGGCAGGTTGTCTCCATGACGGGCGATGGAGTGAACGATGCACCGGCCCTGAAAGCAGCAGATATTGGCTGTGCGATGGGAATTACAGGGACGGATGTCGCCAAGGGAGCCTCGGATATGATTTTGACCGATGATAACTTTGCCACCATTGTGGATGCGGTAAAGGAAGGCAGAGGAATTTATGCTAACATCAAAAAGGTAGTTGGCTTTCTGCTGGGAACCAACATAGGTGAGGTTATCACCGTGTTTTTGGCCATGATCTTTTGGCATAGAACACCACTGTTATCGATGCAACTGTTGTGGATTAATCTGGTAACCGACTCCTTGCCTGCTCTAGCTTTGGGAGTAGAACCTGTAGAAGCCGATGTGATGGAGCAAAAGCCTAAGCCGAAGCAGGAAGGAATCTTTGCTCACGGATTTGGTCTTCAGATTATGCTGCAGGGTGCTATGTTCGGCATCCTAACACTCATTGGTTTTTATTTGGGACATGAAGTCACCGGACAGCTGGAGGGTGGCCAGACAATGGCATTTATGGTATTGGCCTTGTCTCAGATCTTCCATGCATTCAATATGCGTTCCGCACACTCTCTGTTTAGGATTGGTCCATTTAGCAATCACAAGTTGAATTGGGCAGCACTTGGATCTATCTTTCTCACATGCCTCGTGCTCTTTACGCCGGTACGATTGGCATTTGGCTTGATGATTTTACCTGGAACCTTATATTTGATTGCCGTTGGACTGATTCTCTTCCCAGTTGTGATAATGGAGCTTTTCAAGGCATTTGGCTGGATTCGTCGTAGCTAAACTAGCCTTTCTATTCCACACCTGAAAGTCACACAGAGATTAAAAAATGGGTTGCCGAAACGATGTGTTTCGGCAACCAAAACAGCTTTTTGGGAAGGACGGGTTAGAATGGGGCAAACACATCGCATGACGCGAGGGCGTTTCCAAATCTTGTTGTGGCAACGAATCGGTACCATTTTGATCCTATTGGCTCAGTTGGGCGTTTTGATCTATACCATTCAATCTAATAGTAAACGCTCGATTTTGCTTCAAGTTATTTTGACTGCGGTCAGTGTTTTTGCAGCTCTGCATGTTATGGCACGGAAAGATAAGGGAGCCTACAAGCTCTCACTCATATTCCTAATTTTACTGTTTCCCATTTTTGGTGGCGTATTCTATTGGCTTTATAATTTACAATTGACCGCCAAAGGTTTACAGAAAAGGCTGAATGAAATTGAAAAGAACGGGAAATATGCATTTTTGCTTCTGGAAGACAGTTATGAGGTTGCCAGTAGAGAGGCCTCAGATCATATGGCTGAGATTCGCTATTTACAAAAATTCAACGGGTTTCCCGTCTATAAACACACGCAAACATCCTATTACGCTTCTGGGGAAGAAGCATTTGAGGAAATGTTGCGCGAGATGGAAAAGGCGAAGCAATACATATTTGGGTTGCTTTTTATTGCTTCCTAGGGATTATCAAGACACGCTACGTAGCTTTGGAATTCAATGCCAAGTATTTAATCCCTTTCGTCCTTTTCTAACAACTGTGCAGAATAACCGGAATCACCGCAAGATCCTTTCCATTGATGGAAAGGTTGCATTTACGGGTGGGATTAATCTAGCCGATGAATATATTAACCAGAAGGTGCGCTTTGGGCATTGGAAGGACGGAGCCATTATGGTGGAAGGCTACGCAGCCTGGAGCTTTACGGTGATGTTTCTGGAAATGTGGTCTCTTTTAACCAATGGGGAGGAACGATACGAAGCTTACCTTCCTTGGCAGGAAGAGGGCTATTGGGTGGCCCATGACGGATTGGTACAACCATACAGTGATAGCCCAATGGATTCAGAAAACGTATCGGAACATGTATATCTGCGAATCATCGAAAAAGCACAGGAATACCTCTTTATTACCACGCCATATCTTGCGTTGGATGACAGCATCGTATCGGCACTGATTTTGGCAGTCAAAAGTGGAGTAGATGTACGGATTGTCACTCCCTATATTCCAGATAAGAAGCTGGTTCATTTCGTCAGCCGTTCTTATTACCGTGAACTGATCAAAGCAGGGATTCAGATTTATGAATATACGAAGGGGTTTATCCATTCAAAAACTTTTGTTTCCGATGATGATATTGCAACGGTAGGCACGGTAAATATGGATTTTAGGAGTTTATATCTGCATTTTGAATGTGGAACATGGCTTTACCGAAGCAAGGCAGTGACCGAGGTGAAGAACGACTTTATGGAGACCTTGGAACATTGTAAGCTGATAACTGAAGAGGATTGTCGCTGTAACCTCCTTACAAGAGTGCTTCAGGATGTCCTACGTATTTTTGCCCCTCTCATTTGAGAGAAAAGAGGAGAGATTTGTTCATGAACCCCTTGGAATTGTTTTTAATTGCGATTGGTCTATCGATGGATGCCTTTGCTGTTTCCGTATCAAAAGGACTCTCTATGAAAACGCATTCGCTGCGGAACTGTATGATCGTGGGACTTTGGTTTGGAGCGTTTCAGGCCTTGATGCCACTTGTGGGATACTGGATTGGCTCGGCATTTGAAAGTTATATTACAGCCGTTGATCATTGGATTGCATTTGTTCTACTTGCTATTATCGGGATCAATATGATAAAGGAGTCATTTAACGAAGAGGAAGAGGAAGGAAATGATTCGCTGAAGGTTTCCATCATGTTTACCTTAGCAGTTGCAACAAGCATTGATGCTTTTGCTGTTGGGATTACCTTTGCACTTCTTCCCTCGGTTAATATCATTTATGCAGTGATTTTCATTGGCGTTATTACCATGTTATTATCTGCAATTGGCGTAAAAATGGAAATCTATTTGGGCAAGGACAATCTGCTAGAGCAGAACGAATCGGAGGGATCATCTTGGTCGGTATG
>JAQSXW010000111.1 GCA_029256465.1 Evtepia sp. | reverse complement strand
GTGGTGTGAGCTTTGAGCTTTGGCTGTGAGAATGCTGTGAGAATGTAATATTATTAGAAAATTGAGTAAAAGCACGAATAAATAAAGAAGCGTTTTGAATTTTCAAAACGCTTCTTTATTTATTCGTTAAGGTGTCTATTCCAAACATATGGCTGAATGGTGTAACCAGAATGATTCTTCACTCGTCCACAAGACGATAACCAACTCCGATTTCCGTTATTATATAGCGGGGCTTTGCCGGATTTTTCTCAATTTTACGCCTCAGTCCTGCCATCAATGCTCGCAAAGCCTGTGTATCGTTTCCATAACCGACGCCCCAGATCTCTTTTAGAATGGTTCCTGTGGTCAAAACTTTTCCTATATTTTTAAATAAAAAGCTTAACAGGCTATACTCCATTGGCGTAACGTGAAGCTCTGCGTTGTCCAGATAAACAATATGTTTATCCAGCTCAATTCTTAACCCGCCCACTGTAAGCGCACCCTGCTGATTCTCTTTAATATGTTTATACAAGTGGCGCACAGCCACACGAATACGCGCCATCAGTTCTGTTGCAGAAAACGGCTTAGTAAGGTAATCATCCGCTCCTAAATCAAGGGCCGCAGCTTTTTCGCTGTCCTGGTCCCTGGCAGAAACCACGATAATCGGTATATCAGACCATTCCCGAACCTTTTTGATCACATCCATTCCATCAAAATCTGGCAATCCAAGATCCAAAAGCATGATGTCAATCTGCTCGGATATAAGATGGCTCAACGCATCCTGCGCCGTATGCGCAGTAACATAGTGAAACTCCGCTTGTTTTAGTGAATAGCAGATGAAATTTCTTATCTGTGGGTCGTCTTCGACCACCAAAATATATTCATGATAATTGTTCATGCATTTGCACCTCCAGGGGAAGCGTAAATGTAAATTCCGCTCCTGTTCTATTGATACGATTTTTAGCTTTAATATCCCCTCCGTGTGCCTTTACGATTGCGTCGCAAATGGCCAGCCCGAGACCGATTCCATGCTTTGCGTCGGAAATCTGCGTGCGGGAGGTGTAAAACATTTGAAATATATGTGGCAAATCTTCTTTAGATATACCGCTTCCACTGTCAATTACTTTAAAAATACCGAATTCAGTCTTCTCATCCTTCACCACTGAAATGCTGATCTCACCATCCGGTTGGGTATGCTTTATTGCATTATCCAATAAATTAATCAGCACCTGACGAATAAGCTTTGCATCCATCGGAATCATCAGAAGCTCATCCGGAATACTAACATTGATTTCGTAGGCAGGCCATTGCTTTGAAATGCGGTCAATTGCACCGGCCAGCACTTCTTCGACAGCCTCCGGCTGTTTGTTGACGATGAGTCTGCCTTCCTGTAGCCTTGTGAGGCTTAAAATATTCTCCACAAGCGAATGCAGCCAATCGGCATCCTTGTGAATGGCAGACGCCAGATCATAACGTGGGTCATCTGGGCTGGACATGTCCATTATCATTTCGGACGTGCCCATAATGCCCGATAACGGAGTTCTTAGATCGTGTGAGATGGCTCGCAGCAGGTTCCCGCGATACCGCTCCTGTACGGTTTCCTCACGCGACCGGTTTCGCTGTTCAGAAGCGTACAATCTGTCCATTGCCAGAGCAACACTTTCAATCATAGACCGCAACAGACGTATCTTCGCCGCGCTCATTACCTGTGCGGTTTCGACCGGAATGCGAATAACACCAAGGGATTTTTCATGTCCGTAAATCGGCCAGTCATAAAACTCTGTCCCGATATCGTAACCCGTTTTCAATTGCTCCATCCTGTACCTGATTTCTTCCCCGTCTTCAATTTCCCGACGTATCTGTTGACGATCTGACCGGTGCTGCAAAAAGAAATTTTCCGGAGTTCCGTTCTCCTTAAAACAAAGGCATGCTGCCTGACAATCAAGACATTCACTGATTTCACTAATCGCAAAGCCTACAATGTCCCGGATATTGTCAGCATCGGTCAGATGGTTTGTCAGATTATATACCGCCATGGTTTCTGCTTCTTTTCGTCTGGCAACCAATGCACTTTTTTTCGCGTGAGAGGCTATTGTACTTGTGATAAGCGCAACCACTGTCATTATGACAAAGGTAATAATATAGCTTGGATCATTGACAGAGAAGGTCAGGTACGGCTCGGTAAAGAAATAATTAAATAAAAAAGTTGCAACTAGCGAGGAGAGAATTCCCCATAGAAAGCCATCTGTCAACCATGCAATCATGTGTACTGCCAAAAGATATGTGATTACAGTATTAGTTTCCGAGAACCCTGTCCAATCAAACAAGTACCCTATCATAGAGGCTCCGGCAAGCAGCAATATCATCAGAGCAGCACACTTCATCATTGTTCTTAAACTGCTGTTTTTCTTTTCCGACATAGTACTTCACCTCCAACTGAAAATTATGTCTCAATAATACGTACAATTCTGTCCATGGATTCTTCAAATTCCAACGGAGAAGAATTTTCAAAAATCAGCAGATCATCCTTACAGGTTGGATCATTTAACTCATGTGGAATCTCAAAATTGACGCCAGCAACATACTCGGCCCAGTGTTCCAGTTTCCATTTATCACGGTCACTATTTCTGGAAATCATTCGCTGCTTGCATACTTCGACATCGGTTTGCACCCATATAACCGTAAGCTTTGTGTTTATTAGTGCAAGTTTGCTTTTCAAATCAGCCATATACTTTTCATCCCGGATTTCTCTCGTAAAGGGTGCATTAATCAGTACAATATCATCATATTCCAAGGCTTCTAAGGCGAGGGCTACAATAGCTTCATACTCATAGTTCCGTATGTTTTTTTCAAAGAAGTCAGAGCTGCGATTGTATTCCTGCCCCGCAACTGCAAAAATTTGCTTGGATAATACAATCAGCGTGTCTTTATCTAAATAAACAACATTCTTCAGCTTTTTTGCAAGCTGTTTTGATACGTATGTTTTCCCGCTTGCCGGCGGGGATGTGATCAAAATAAGTCTCTTCATATTTCTATTTCCTCCACCATTCGATATCCAACTCCCTCTCTGTTAAAATATATTTCCCGAATTGTTATCATGCTGACTTTGTATATCTGCCAAAAGCTCATTGGGATCAGGGCGCCTGTCAAATTCATTCATTTACTTCACCTCCTCTATATTTAATAATCATACCATGATTATTTTTTATAGCAAGTTATTCCTTTCTCAATTGATTATGTTATTAGATAAGGGCATATAGCCATGATGCCGCATCGTTTCCAAAGCTTGGTGAAGTGTTCTACGGCTCGCGTAATTCATTTCAGGATAATCCTGCTGATCTTTTTCCGCCATCTTTCGTATACTCTTCCTTTCACTTATTTTGCTTACAGGGATGGAAGGGTTTGGTCAATATGCCGGAAGGCCATGCAAAAATGCATGACCTCCGTGGCTGTTAACCGCTATAACAGCACGGCTATTCCCGTTGCAGCCGATACAAAGTTTTGAACGGTAAGCCCCTAAAACTGTGTCAGATAAGACAGTCCAGTTTCACCTGAATACGCTTGCCAGTTGGTATTGGAAACAAAACTTGCTGCCGTATTAAAGGCAAGATGCCAGTTTGTTCCCTCAATTACAGCCGGATTAAATGGCAGGACGCCCTGCAGCATCTGAATCAGCCAGACAAAAAACACACCAACTGCACTGAATATCACTGCAGACAGTGCATACTTTTTTCACCCATTTCCTCGTTGCC
>JAQSXW010000110.1 GCA_029256465.1 Evtepia sp. | reverse complement strand
TGATTCGCCACCTGCTGCTGCCCGGTCGTTTGCAGCAGGCAAAAGAGGTTATGGATTGGGTTTCGGATGCATTTTCAGCTGGAAGTGTCCTCTTTTCCCTTATGGGGCAGTACGTTCCCTTCGGCAGAGCAACAGAAACGAAACCTCTTAACCGGACGATTCGTTCCAGCGAGCTTCGCGCGGCCATCTCTTACATGCAGGCACTGGAACTTTCTGGGTATACGCAGGACAGCAGTTCTGCAAACGAAGCATATGTCCCAAACTTTGACCTTTCCGGCCTATAGAAGAGGAAACAAATGTAAATTCTGTCACGGAACGAGAAATTTTCGGTTTTTGCATGTATAAGCAAATCCATCCTTGCCCACAATAGGCTCGGAGGTGTTTTGATGAAACAAAAACCATTTTTACAACGCATTGGTGACTTTATGGAGGGAAAGGGCTTCTACATAGTCCTGTTCCTCTGCGTTACCGCAATCGGAATTTCGGGCTATTATCTTTTCTCGGGCTTGTTCTCAAGTCAACCCTTATCCATGAATACTCCCAGCCAGCAGGTTTCTGGACACAGCCAGCAGGTACAGGTCCCTGCACAGAATGATATGACTCCAAAGACTCCTGTTACCACGCCTGCGACCGACAATGCCAACCAAGCCGGTCAGGATGCGACGGCCAAAACAGAGCCAGCCAAGGCAACCGTCTTCACTTGGCCCTTGCGCGGAACCATCTCTCGTGACTTTAGCCTAGAAGTGTTTGCTTACGATGCAACCATGGGCGATTGGCGTACTCACTCCGGTCTGGATATTGAAGCAGAGATCGGGTCTGAGGTCATGGCGGTTTCCGACGGTAAGGTTTCGGCCATCACAGAGGATCCCCTCATGGGCACGATGGTTGTAATTGACCACGCAAACGGAGTCCAGAGTGTCTATGCCAACCTGACCAAGCAGCCCACCGTGAAGGTAGGCGACCAGGTTTCCACCGGTGCTGTCATTGGTGCCATTGGCGATACGGCGATTGCAGAGAGCGCCATGCCCGCCCACCTGCACTTTGAGATGATGAAGGATGGCAATTCGGTTGATCCCGTTTCGTATTTCCCCGAAGCAGAAGGAAGCTAAAAAAAAGGCACACTGGGTAATTTGCCCCGTGTGCCTTTTTTCTCGGTGTGAACGTAACATAAGAACAGCCCTTCGAATTCCAAAGGAATCGAAGGGCTGTTGTTTATCCGTTCTTATGCCAGCTTTGCCTTTGCCATCTCGACGAGAGATTGGAAAGCAGCCTTGTCGTGAATTGCCAGCTCGGAGAGCATCTTGCGGTTGATCTCCACGCCGCAGAGCTTCAGACCGTGCATGAACTGAGAATAGTTCATGCCGCTCAACTTACAAGCAGCGTTAATACGGGTAATCCACAGACGGCGGAAGTCGCGCTTCTTGAGGCGACGGCCGGTGTATGCATAGGTCAGGGACTTCATGACCTGCTCGTTGGCCATCTTAAAGTGCTTGGACTTTGCGCCCCAATAGCCTTTGGCCAGCTTCAGGATTTTATTTCTTCTTTTGCGCGTCATCATCGCGCCTTTTACTCTAGCCATTTTGTGGTCAGCCTCCTACTATTTCATCTCATCAATTATTTGTACAGAATCATGCGCTTGATGGCGGATTCGTTGGTCTTATCCGCATAAGCGCCGCCGCGGAGGCGTCTCTTTAGCTTGGTGGATTTGCCATGACCATTCAGCAAATGTCTCTTGTTAGCCTGAGCACGTTTAACCTTACCGGTCTTTGTCAGCGAAAAACGCTTTTTTGCACCGCTGTGAGTCTTAATCTTAGGCATGACGGAAAAACTCCTTTAACGATTACTTTTTTGTGTCTTTTGCAGGTTTGGGGGATAGGAACATGTGCATGTGCCGTCCTTCCAGCTTGGGCTCCTTGTCCATAGCAGCCGTTTCGCTGCAATCCTCCGCGAATTTTAACAGCAGCCGTTTGCCGATGTCAGTATGAGCCATTTCACGGCCACGGAAGCGGACCGTTACCTTAACCCGATCACCGTCTGCCAGAAAACGCTGTGCGTTGCGAAGCTTGACATTAAAATCATTGACGTCAATTCCCGGAGACATACGCACTTCTTTGATCTCCACAACCCGCTGGTTTTTCTTTGCTTCCTTATCCCGTTTGGTTTGCTCAAAACGAAATTTTCCATAATCCATGAGCTTACAGACAGGCGGAGTTGCATTGGGAGAAATTTTTACCAGATCAAGATCTTGCTCAGTGGCTTTTCCCAAAGCCTCCGCAATGGGTAGGATACCCAATTGTTCTCCCTCGGCGGAAATCAGGCGCACTTCCTTGTCGCGAATTTCTTCGTTGATTTGATGAGCCGTGTTACTGATGACACAAACACCTCCAGTTCAAATTACAAAAAACGGATACCTAGAAAGGCATCCGCACAAACATAAAGCACCACTGAAAGTCTACCAGTGTATGCTCTCCATGTTAACCTCTTCGCTCTTGAGCGGGAGGTGAGGCAGGCGGAACCTTCCTTCTTTATTTTGCTCTAACATTATATCAGCTAAAAAATCTTTTGTCAATGATTTTTTAGCTTAGAATATTCCATAGGAGGAGCATTTTTCTCTTGACATCAGACGCAATTGGGCGCATTATATTTTAAAATAAATTAAATATGTATGTGTGTTATCAAATTCCCGATGCCCGGGGTTCATTACCCGCGCAAACAGATTTTTTAAGGCAGAGGAAGACTCCACCATTGCCAGTCGGCAAAGGCGGGGCTTTTCTGTTTCAGGAAGAAAGTAACAAGAATTGAGGTTCAGACTATGAAGTATATTTTGGTGATTGGCGATGGAATGGCAGACAATCCTGTGGAGGAATTGGGCCAAAAAACTCCATTGCAGCATGCTGCCATCCCTGTGATGGATGCATTGGCCGCCCGTGGCGAGGTAGGGAATGTGAAAACATGTCCAGAGGGCCTCCCTGCGGGAAGTGATACCGCAATTTTGTCCATTTTTGGAGCTGACCCTTTGAAATACTATACTGGTCGCTCACCTCTGGAAGCGGCAGCTAGCGGAATCAAACTGGCGGGAGGAGAGGTATCCTACCGCTGCAATATGGTGGCATATGAAGATGGAGACATGCCTTTTGAAGAGAAGAAAATTCTCTCACATTCTGGTGGTTCTATTGAAGGGGAAGAGTCTGCCATGCTGGTAAAGGAGCTTTTCTCCCACCCTGAATTCGCAGCTGCAGCGGAAAAAGCAGGTATGCGGGTCTATCCAGCTTTGTCTTTCCGTCATATAGCCGTGCAGTCCGATGCGGATATCCAAGGGATCTCCCTGCTTCCTCCCCATGATCATCTGGGTGAGGTGATTGGTCCACTCCTCCCCTCTGGCAATTCCAATGCTGTTATCCTAAAGGATTTGATGAAATTGGCCAATCAGATTTTAGAGCATCATCCCATCAATGAAGCAAGACGGTCAGCTGGTAAGCTTCCGGCAAATGGTGTATGGTTTTGGGCGGAAGGTAGTGCAGTGATTCTGGACTCGTTTGTTGAAAAATATCAAAAGAGTGGTACCGTCATCTCTGCGGTTCCCCTCTGTCATGGAATTGCCAATCTGGCCGGCTTGTCGATTACGTATGTGGATGGCGCTACAGGTGAATTGGAAACCAATTATGAGGGTAAAGTAGAAGCAGCAATGAGTGCACTGCGAGGTGGGCAAGACTTTGCCGCCATTCATGTGGAAGCTCCAGATGAATGTACCCACAATGGAGACCTTCCTGGAAAGCTTCAAGCCGGAGTATCGTTTGCTGATCCTCTCCGACCACAAGACATTGACCTCAACCCGTGGCCATGATGGAGAGCCAGTTCCCTATCTGCTCTACGACAGCAGAACGAATCGTGGAAAGGGCCTTCCCTACAGTGAGGAAAGCGGAGAGACCGGTCCAGCATATCAGAACGGTGCAGCCGTACTGATGCCATTACTATTTGAACTGTAAGAGAACAAAAATAAGGGAAAGGATGATCTGAATGAGTAAACGCATAGCATTTTCTCCGGCGGATATTCTGCTTCCTATGGATTGTGCGTTATCTCGCTGGGCAGTGGTAGCCTGCGACCAATATACCTCACAGCCGGAATATTGGGAACGTGTG
>JAQSXW010000109.1 GCA_029256465.1 Evtepia sp. | reverse complement strand
GAAACATCTAACATGGGGATATCATTTTGACCGTTCCCAATGCAATAAATATGCTTTCTCCGAATCCCTAAGTAGTCTGCCAGCCATAAAACTGCACTTCCCTTGTGGCTTCCCTTCGCCGTCAATTCAAGAAGCACCGCATTGGAGAAGATCACCTCATAATGCTCCGGCCAACGACGGGCAAAATAGTTCTGCGCCTCAAGCAGCAGATCATGATCCAGCTGTTGCAAAATTGCCTTGGTCCATGGGGTTGGCATTTGCAAAATTGGGGCGCTCACTCCGATTAGACCAGCGCGACTTAAGTGCCGCTGCGTCACAGCATTGGGGTTATGTACATAAACCTCTTCCCTACAATAGGCCTCAAAACCGAGGCTAGGAAAGACGCTGCAAACTTCCGCCAAATCAAAAATCACCTCTGGGCGCATCAGGCTTTCATAGAGCATTTTCTCCTCACGAAAATCATAGATGTTAGCCCCATTGGACAGAATTACGGGTGCATTCACAAGCAGTGCTTCCCGCTCCATCTGAATCGCAAAATTTCGATAAGAGCGTCCTGTTGATACCGTAAAATGACCGCCCGCTGAAATAAAGTATTCAATTGCAGCTCGATTCTCCGGGGAAATCCCCAAATTGCTGCCATATAGTGTTTCGTCGTAATCGGTAGCAAGGAGGACTCCGCTGAATTTACCCAAATTGAATCCATCCTTTCCATTTTTGCTGTCTTTTCATTATATATCTGCCCTTAAAACCTTGTCAACCCTCTGGATGAGTTTTCCAGATAAGCCGGTTATCTTCAAATATAGCCTCCAGCTTCCCTCTGTCCAAGAGATAGGACAGATAGGAACGAAGGGTACTCCCTGATAGGACATACTGGGAAAAATCGAGTGTCAGTCCATAATGATCAAAGACGCGCTTTACAAGGTCTTCAAAGATGCATCCTTCCTGACAAAATGTTTGGATCAGTTCTAGTAGCTCCAGCGCCTTCGCTCGATTCACCTGCGCTAAAGGCCGTATATCTTCTACTGGAGCTGCATGGGCAGGAATGTAAAGTCGTCCTTCCAAGTGACAAACGGTATCTAAGCTTTTCAGATAGGCATCCACATCATACAGAAATGAAATGTGGTATTTTCCCAGAATTGCTTCACTCGTGAGGCTATCTGCCAAAAACCAAACCCCATCGTCGGTCTCGATTCCCACCATGGAAAGGCTGTGTCCATCCAATCTTACCATCGAAAGGCCCTGGGGAAGCACCGTCTCGCTCAGTTCTTCTACGCGGCTCTCCTGTGCCATGAGGAAATGATTTCTGAGTGCTTTATGCGGATAGCCACCATAAAGCATCGTCGGTTCCAGTACAGGATGCTCCATGAAAACCCGGTCCACTCCCGCTCCATAAATTCGGCATCCGGTTCTCTCTTGTAAAAACCGGTTCCCTCCGATGTGATCTGCGTGGGAATGGGTACAGAGGATCATCTGCAGATCCCATCCCTTTTCCTCTAATAGCTTCAGGACCTTTTTCCCGGTGTTTTTATCATTGCCGCTATCAATGAGGCAGACCTTTCCCTCCCCCATATGGTAAAGCCCCATCTTAGAGGGGCATTCGATATAATACGTGTTGTCCCCTACTTGACAAAGTTCGTACACAGAAGGTGCTCCTTTCTCCCTTTAACGGCCTATCTTTTTGAGAACCTCCAGAAAGTAGTCAGGAAGCGGCGACTCCAAGGTCAAAACCTCTCCTGTCCTCGGATGACGGAAGGAAAGCCTCCGAGCGTGCAGGCATTGTCCGGGAAGCCCTGGGTAGGGCTTTTTGCTGCCATACACCGGATCTCCAAGCACGGGATGCCCAATGCTGGCAAAGTGAACCCGAATCTGATGGGTTCGCCCCGTCTCTAATCGGCACTGTACATGAGTATAGCCGGGGTAACGCGCAATCACAGACCAGTGTGTCACCGCCCTACGTCCATTCTGACGGTCAATCGCCATCTTTTTCCGTTCCTTGGTATGTCGACCAATGGGTGCATCAATGGTGCCGGCATCCTCTTTGAGATTGCCTATGACAACCGTCTCATATTCCCGGTAAAGGGAATGATCCTGCAACTGCTCCGCCAGAGAGAGATGGGCAACATCATTTTTGGCAGCAATAATCAGCCCGGAGGTATCCCGGTCAATCCGGTGTACAATCCCAGGACGAAGCTCTCCACCAATGCCAGAGAGCGTTTCTCCACAGTGATAGAGCAGGGCATTTACCAAGGTGCCGCTGGAATGCCCTGGTGCTGGATGCACTACCATACCCACTGGCTTATTCACAACGATCACATCGTTGTCCTCATAAACCACATTCAAAGGGATCTCTTCCGGGATGGCATCGATTCGCTCCGGATCGGGCAGATCTAGTACTAAAAGGTCCCCTTCACTTAGTTTCTCGTTTTTGCGCAGGGGCTTTCCCTCTCGTTTAGCGAAGCCTCCTTCCAAAAGGCGCTGGGCAGAGGATCGGGTGAGCCCCTCTACACTGCGGGCTAAAAATTGGTCCACTCGTTCACCCGGCAGATTGGCGGCAAGCTCAAGCCTCACGAGTTACTCTCCTCCCCTTTTTTATCCCAGAAAAAAAGGACACTGATGCATAGCAGTACTCCACCGACTGTCACACCGATGTCCGCAACGTTAAAAATGGCAAAGTTCATAAATTGCAGGGAGAACATATCCACCACATAACCAAGCCATACACGGTCAATGAGATTGCCGACTGCACCCCCTAACACCAATGCCAAGGACAACTGCCCTAAGGTAGAGGGAACGATGCCACGTAATAGTACCACCAATAGAATCCCTGCCACCACAGCCGAAATCAGTGCCAACAGCCAAGTATGGCTTGCGAGCATGGAAAAGGCAGCTCCGGTATTCTTCACGTAGGTTAATTCTACGAAACCGGGCAGAAATGGCCTTGTTTCAAACAGGGGAAGGGTTTGGCGAATCGAGTTTTTTACGAGTTGATCTACTGCAACAATCGCGACTGCAATGAAAAGATAGAAAACACCTGCATTCCGTTTACACATTCATCATCGCCCTCCTAATCTATAGACGGTTAATTAAACGGGGCAGGCGTGTTGCCGCCCACCCCGCTTTACAGGATCCAATTATGATAGAAATGATACCACGCGAGCACAACGAGGGCAAAGTCCTTCCCCGCTGATCTCATCATGATGGTTCCAGCAACGAGGACATTTGGGTGCTTGGGATTCCTTAACGGAAATCGTTGCCGGAATGGCAGCGCCCTCCATGAGTTCTCCCTCTCCATCCCCTTGCAGTATCGTCACCTTAGAGACAATAAACAGGGTCGCAAGATCCACGCTCTCCAGCATCTTGGCATCTTCTTCCTTCTTCACAAAGATGCTAAGCTCTGCATCCTGGTTCTTTTTGACACCACCTTGGCTCCGATTATTCTCTAGAGCCTTGTTGACGGCATCCCGCAAGGAAACCAGACGATTCCAGCGCGTAAGCTCGGCCTCCGGAAGCACAAGACCTGCCTCATAGGTGGGAATTTCATTGAGCAGAACGCTGTCAGAGAAAACCTCTTTGTCGTGCGGCATGGATGCCCAAATTTCCTCACTGGTAAAGGCCAGAATCGGGGTCAAAATCAGAGTCAGTCCATTCAGAATGCGATACAGCGTTGTCTGAGCAGCTGAACGAGCTGCCTCATCATCGCAGTAGAGTCGATCTTTAATAATATCAAAATAGAAGTTAGACAGATCCACAACACAGTAGTTGTAGATGGCCCGGTAGACCGCATGGAAGTCATAGACTTCATAGCTCTCCCGCGCAAATTTCACCAGCTCGTTAAAGCTGTGGAGGGCAAAACGATCTAAGTCAAACAG
>JAQSXW010000108.1 GCA_029256465.1 Evtepia sp. | reverse complement strand
GTTTTGACGAAAAGAGGGAGAGTTGACAATGGAAAACAAAAAGAAGATTTTGGTTGCAGATGCCAGCGAAGAGTTCCGAGCCATCCTTACCGAAGCACTCCGAGCGGAAGAAGACTTCGACGTTGTCGGAGAAGCAAAAGATGGTCAAGATGCAGTCCGTTTAGCACTAGAATTATCTCCTGATGTGATTGTCATGGATCTAGTTCTGGGTCGAATGGATGGAATGGATGTCCTGGATGCGCTGCCAGCAAACTTTTGTAGTACGTTGATCTTATCCAGCTTTGCTCGTGGCTGTGTGGCTGATCAAGTTGCAGCCAAAGGCGGAAGTTATTACATGATGAAGCCCTGCCGCATCAGTTCCGTAGTGGAACGGATTCGCCTGTTAGTCTCCCAACATTGGTCGGCAGAAAGCCCTACAGAGGAAACTTCTTCATCCGCCTCTCCGATCCGGCAAAACCTGGAAGCCCTTGTAACATCCATTATCCATGAAATTGGTGTGCCTGCCCATATCAAGGGATATCAGTATCTTCGCGAAGCCATTATGATGACCGTAGAAGATATGGATGTGATCAACGCTGTGACCAAAATTCTCTATCCTGAAGTCGCTAAAAAATTCGGCACCACCGCTTCCCGTGTGGAACGTGCCATTCGGCATGCCATTGAAGTAGCTTGGGACCGTGGTGATTTAGAAACGCTCCAAAAGTATTTTGGCTATACCGTCAGCAATACCAAAGGCAAGCCCACCAACAGTGAATTTATTGCTATGATTGCGGACCGTTTGGTTCTGCAACGGAAACAGGGATAATCATTGGAATTCAAGCGTTTGCTGAAATCTTAACCCAACCTATTGTACAAGAATACTCCTGAATTTGGAGTTGCATAGCAATATCAAAAATTACTTAATCCATAAAGCCTCTTTATTTATTGGTATCTAAGGTGCATCAATAAATAAGGAGGTTTTTTGTTATCCCTGCATATGCAATGCGAAAAACCGAAGAAAATGTCAATCAGAACAATAAGATTAAACTGGCTTTAGGTAGTAAAGCAGTTTTAGGTTATAACGATTACCAAGGCACGGGTTTTGTAGTTGAAGGAGCTGCAAGATACCTTGAATCAGGTACGGAATTTGATATGATGAAAGAAAAGTTTTCATTTTTAACAAGAGTGCTAGAAATAACAGTTTCATCTGCAAAGCAAATGATTTAAATATCTGTTTAGGGGATTTTATTTTTTTCATTAATAAAGAAAATAAACTGCTGTCTGAAATCATCAGACAGCAGTTTATTTATCCTTGATCCAAGGTATGCTTCAGTTGCTCCCAAAGTTCAATGGCCTTGAATTTTATCACATATTCGTCGTCATCTTCCAAAATGAGCATCACATCCTCCTCGGTTAATCCTGCTTCTTCGGCGGACTGTGACACACTTTCCGTAGTCGCTGCCAAACATAAGGGTGGAAACACCACACACCACCAATTATGCCCTTTCCCTTCTCCGATAATCACTCTTAGGGATTCATAGCTTCCTGCCGGGAGGGAAAACCCATCATACTGACGGGTGGGAAACCATGTATTTTCTACTGATACTGTTACCGGATAGTCATAGCCGGCTTCTCGTATCACAGTTTCTGCCTGCTGCTGAAGCTCCGGAGCCCTTTCCCGCAAAGTCTCCTCTACCGCCGTCACATTTGGCTTGCTTTCCAGCCAAGGCTCCACCACCGTAAGTACTTGATCTCGCACACGAAGCTTCAGTGCCTGATCCTCCTCAGAATCAGAATTTGCCAGCACATGAAGTCGCAGCATTTTTTCTGCCAACTCATTCTGCTCTGAATCTAACCAAAAACACAGGCCCACCAAAGCAATACAGAAAAGACCAATTAGTTGCCTCCATGGAACGTGGAGTACTTTCCCATATCTACAGTCCATCAAAACACCGTCCTTACTTATCAGTTTTCTGTAAGTATGGACGGTGCCTTCTGGCTTTATACTGGTCTGGTTAAAAAAACATCCTGATATTGATCCTTTAGCTTAGTCACTGCCTTCTCAGCTAAGTCGTTCCGATCAAAGAGGGCAAAAACTGTTGGTCCGGTGCCGCTCATACAGGTACCTAAAGCACCTTGCTCTGAAAGCAATCGACGAATCGTTATTACCACTCCTTGTATTTCTGGTGGCAATACCGCTTCAAAAACATTGTTTAGTTCATGCGCCACTGCCGTCAAATTACGTTGCTGCAAAGCATTCAACATCTTTTTCGTATCCGGCCTAATGGCAGATAGCTGCTGATCCCAACGATGAAACAGCTCTGGTGTGGAAACAGAAAAGTTCGGTTTACACAATACGATCCAGCAATCTGGTAAGGACGAAAGTTGTGATAGTACTTCTCCTCTTCCGGTTGCCCGAGCTGTGCCACCCAAGATGCAATACGAAACGTCGGAGCCAACCTTGCTTCCTATCTCCATCAGTGCCTGCTGAGGCAATCCTGCCCCCGTAAGACGGTTTAAGCCACGTAGGACGGCAGCGGCATCACTGCTGCCACCCGCAGTTCCAGCGCAGACTGGGATGCGTTTGGTGATCTCAATGGAAAGCCCTTGCTCTTCTCTTCCGATGGCTTCCAAAAATCGGCAGGCGGCATCCACCGCCAAATTCCTCCGATCTTGCGGCAACCCCTCTTGGTTGCTGGTCACTTGAACGCCCGCTTTCTCATGCAAAAAAAGTGTAATCGTATCGGACAGGCTGACGGATTGCATCACCATATCCATCTCGTGATACCCGTCAGGTCTAGTTCCCAGAATGTCCAATGTTAGGTTGATTTTGGCATAGGCTTCTTCCACGGCAAACTTCATTTAATTTTGCGAGCCTCCAGATAAAAACGCTTGTCATGTGCTTCCCCCATGGAGAAGGTTTTTCTCGGCAGGGCACCATCAAAGATCACAGTGGGGAACAGCTGATCCTTACTCATGCATGGGAGCAGGAAACCAATGCTACTGGGCTGTTTCGCCAATTCACGCACGACATCCTCGCCATGAATATAGTCCACCTTACCGCCCTGCTCTTCCAGATACGTATCCAGAAATTTTTGCAGGGTTCCCACTTCCAACTGTGCCTCCGGGTTAGGAATGGTAATGACCCCTTCTTTATCTCCATACACAAAATGAAATTGATGGCCTTCCCCTTCACCGATTTTTGCCCCGGGATAGGTACCCAGAAGCGAACGAAGGAGCTGCTCTGGTTCTACTCCAAAAACTACTCGATGAATGGCTTCAAACTCCAAAGAATCGTCATGGAGATTGACAAGCTCCACTAATGCATACCTGGCCGGATGTTTGATCCACTTTTCTTTTGGTACGTTCTTCTTCACTTCTTCCCAGCACGCCTTTGCGGACGCCAGAGAATGGTTACCGTCACCAATGGCAAAGGTTAGGGGAGCCTTCCCTTCCGCTTTGTAGTACTCTGCAAAGTGGTCAGGATCCGCCAAGGCTTCGAGTGCCTTTGTTACCGTTTCCTTCTGACTTTCGGCCAAGGTCCAACCGATTACTTCACCGCCACTTTCCATGAGTTCGCAGATATAATCGCGGTGCATTTTCTCTTTTTCAGCTGCTAACGTCTCAATCACTGTTTTTGCCGGATCGTCGATGAGAACCATGATGTGAGGGAGCTCAATCGCTGCATCCCGACGAACCGCCATACGAGGTGGAATTCTGGACAAAACCGTTCCTTCTGTCGCGCGAATCGGAGTCTGTGCACCTTTTTCATAGCTGTATTGCTCTAAATCTACTTTTCCTAAAAGGCCTTGGCGGATTTTCCCATTGGATAGTTTTCGTTCAAGATATAGGAAGGCATCGTCTACCTGGCGAAAGCGCTTTTCTTCCAGATACTGCTCCATGGTCTGATGGATTCTGCTGATTTC
>JAQSXW010000107.1 GCA_029256465.1 Evtepia sp. | reverse complement strand
ATGGTTCCATTGACGAAGGCAAAGGGAAAAAGTTAATGGTGGAATTTGTATCGGCCAACCCCACTGGTACGATGACCATTGGAAATGCCAGAGGCGGTGTTTTGGGGGATGCCACGGCAGCCGTGTTGGAACGGGCCGGTTATCAAGTTTGGCGCGAGTTTTATGTGAACGATGCTGGAAATCAGGTGGAAAAGTTCGCAGAGTCCCTAGAGGCGCGGTACATCCAATTACTTCAAGGCGAAGATGCCGCAGCCTTTCCAGAGGACGGGTATCATGGGCAGGATATCAAAGACTTAGCAAAGTTGTTCTATGAGAAGTATGGAAACCAGTACCTGACGATTGAGAGCCAGGAGCGTCGGGAGACCATGAGGACCTTTGGCCTAGAACATAACATCGCCAAGATGAAGGCAGATTTAGATCGCTACGGAATTCGCTATGATCAGTGGTTTTTGGAATCTACACTCCACGAAAGTGGATATGTTGCGGAAACGGTCGAGCTTCTCACAAAGGCTGGTCATACTTATGAGAAAGACGGTGCCCTCTGGCTGAAAAATACGGACTTGGGTGCCGATAAAGATGAGGTTTTGCGGAGATCCAATGGATTTTATACGTATTATGCGGTGGATATTGCCTACCACAGAAATAAGTTCTGCGAGAGAAACTTTGATCAGGTGATCGATGTTTGGGGAGCGGATCACCATGGACATGCCATCCGCTTCGCTGCGACTATGACGGCCCAGGAACTTGGAATGGAAGGCAAGAAATTAGATTTTCTAATTATGCAACTAGTACAACTGCTGCAAGATGGCAAGGAAGTAAAAGTATCCAAACGTAGTGGCAGGTCAATTACCCTTTCTGATTTGCTGGATGAAATTTCCGTGGATTCTGCACGTTTTGCTTTCAATGCAAAACCCACCAATCACTTGATTTTTGATTTAGATATCGCTGTCCGACAGGATAGCGAAAATCCGGTTTATTATGTCCAATATGCCCATGCTAGAATTTGCTCCCTTGTTGCAAGGCTTGCAGAGGAAGGAAATCTCGTTCCGCAGACCAAAGCGATTGATGTCTCCTTGCTCAATACAGAAGAAGAAAAAGCTGTCATCAAATCTTTGGCTCAATTACCAGAAGAAATCCGTTTTGCAGCGCGAGATTATGATCCCTCAAGGATCAATCGTTATCTGATTGCTTTGGCTGGAGATTTTCATCGCTTTTATAGTGCGCATAGGATTAAGGGAGAAGAAGCCAATCTCCTGCTTGCCCGGCTTAAGCTAGCAGACAGCGTCCGTGCGGTTTTGGCAAATTGCCTGTGCCTTTTGGGAATTTCCGCTCCTGAAAAAATGTAATCGTTTCGCTTAAAGCTCAATAAGAAGCCTCCGGTGGATCTGTGATCCAACCGGAGGCTTTTTGATCAACTTTTCAATTCATCCGCCAAAACCGCCGCCGCGGGAAGAGCCGCCGAAGCCACCACCGCCACCGCCACCGAAGCCGCCGCCGCGGGAAGAACCGCCGAAGCCGCCACCGCGGGAAGAACCACCGAAGCCACCGCCACGGGAAGAACCACCGAAGCCGCCACCGCGGAAAGAACCACCGAAGCCACCGCCACCGAAACCACCAAATCCGCCACCACGGGGGGGTGGAGGTGGTCGATGTGAATGATGGTGCTGCCGCCTCAGGTACCAAGTCGAGCCCGGTCCATGCCAAAAGAGAATCGGGTGAAAAATGACGGGCGGAGTTGGCATAGCGCCATAACGCAAAGCATACCGAGAGTAGCGAGCGTTATCAATGATGCTAAGGATAATAAACAGGAAAAGGACAAAGAAAACTACCCCAGCAAGGCTAATATAGTCTTTTTGGACGGCAAGATGATTAGAAGAGTTCACTGTGCCATAGGTATTGATAAATTCAGATTGAAGGGCGGATAAGAAGGAGTTAATGCCTTCCTGATAGTCTCCGGCCTTATACGGATCATAAAGAGAACGATTCATCAGATTCGTGATATCTTGATTGGTCCAATTGGAAAAAAAGTGATCTCCAACGGCCAAATAGGCATCCTTATTGTCTGCCACTAAAAGTAATAGGGCGTCACGATTCGATAACTCAGCTTCAGAAGCATAGCGCTTTGCTGCTTCTGCGATATTGGTGTTGCTGATGCTTTTCACAGTCACCACGGCCAAAATGCTTTGATATTGCTCGTCCCAATTGGCATTATAGAGAGAGATCTGCTTCTTTGTATCAGCGTTGAGAATACCGGCTTCATCAAGAATATAATTATCGTATTGACTAGTACTAAGAGTAGAATTGATAGCGGTACTGCTCGTATTAGTACCATCAGGCTTTGGGTTTGATGCTTCCATGTGTTTGGCTTGCCCCAAGGCAACTGATAAAGCGATCACGACAATTGAGAGGAGAATTGCAATAGGATATTTCTTAAAAAAGTTCATATCGGCTCCTTATTACCAAGAAGTTATGATAAATTGAATGGGAGGATAAACATCATATTTAGCCACGAAGCTCCAATAGCTTTTGCTTTAGTTGGCCTTCAATCCGACCCAACTCCTGTTCAGCCTCTTTGCGCTTTTGTGCTCCTTCTGTCTGAATCTTCATCACTTCATCCAAGGTTTCAATGAGTTGTTGGTTGGTATGCTGAAGAGTAGAGATATCCACTATGGAACGCTCTGATTCTTTGGCTGTTTCAATCGTCCCCATTTTGAGTGCTTCCGCATTCTTCTTTAGCAATTCATTCGTCATGTTAGTAACCGCAGTTTGTGCAGCAGTTGCCTGACGGGAATGTTCCAAACCCAAGGCCAAAACCATCTGGCTTTTCCAAAGTGGAATGGTGTTAACCAAGCTAGTTTGTATTTTTTCTAGCATGAGAGAGTCGTTGTTCTGGATCAGACGCGTTTGTGGCCCCATCTGGATCGAGACCATCCGTGTTAGCTCCAAATCATGAATTTTCTTTTCAAACCGATTGCAGAGATTCGTAAGGTCGTTGTATGCTTGTGCATCTTCCTGATTACCGGAGGTAGCAGCCGTCTTTCGGAGTTCCTCAACCTGATTGGAGCGTACAGAAGCCAACCTGCGTTTGCCGGCCAGAATGTACATGGTGAGTTCTTTATAATACTTGGTGTTCAGGTCATACATCTGATCCAGCAAGGCAACGTCTTTCATCAAGGTAATCTGATGCTGCTCTAGTACCTCGGTAATTTTATCCACATTGGTTTCGGCTTTATCAAAGGCGGCTTTCATTGCAATCAATTCATTTTTTTTCTTTTGGAAAAATCCAAAGACGCCTTTTTTTTCTACTTGACCAAGGGTTTGTAGTTCAGAGACCAAACTGCTAAGAGCCTGCCCCACTTCACCCAGATCTTTTGTACGAACGCTATTTAATGTCTTTTCAGAAAAGTCAGCAACATTTTTTTGTGCAGCAGCGCCATATTGCAATACTACGTTGGTATCAGTGAGATCAATTTTTTCTGCAAACTCGGCGACGATTTTACGTTCTGCCTCACTCAGCATCGATTCATCAAATGCAGGATCCGTCTCTTGTGGGACTGATGCTGGAGACTGGGGAGCGGAAGAAGTTAGAGTCAAAGATGGAACGGATGCTTCTGCCTGAGCAGGGGTGATGATTTCGGGGGTTAATGTCAATTCAGGGATGAATTCTTCAGCCATGACGATCGTCCTTTCCGTGGTGTTACAGATGTGTGCCGCTCAAGCCTTCCCGAGCCAGCATATTCTCAAGTACAGTAATATCAGAAGAGATATCTAGTGCCTCGTTGTCAAATAGGGAATCCAGTTGTTTTTCAAACGATTGGATGATGGATTTAAGCATATCCTCAATTTTTTTCATAGTTCCGTTAATATTTTCGCCCGACACCCCAGCAGCCCCCATTCGGTCGTACGC
>JAQSXW010000106.1 GCA_029256465.1 Evtepia sp. | reverse complement strand
ATTTTTCTTTTTTAGAGGCTTTGCCAGGAAAGAAACTCATTTTAAAAGGGAATCATGATTACTGGTGGGCCACCGCAAGCAAAATGGAGCGTTTTTTTGAAGTGCACGGGTTTGAGACCTTTCGCATTCTGCACAATAATTGCTACGTGTATGGAGATTTGGCTCTATGTGGAACCAGAGGTTGGTTTTTTGAGGAGGACATGAAAAAGCTGGATCAAAAGGTGTTCAACCGAGAACTGATTCGATTGGAAACATCACTGAAATCGGCGGGAAGTCGAGAAAAGATTTGTTTTCTACACTATCCTCCCTGTTACCAAGGATATCGTTGCGAACCCATTATTGATTTGCTAGAGCGGTATGGGGTGAAACGTTGCTATTACGGACATCTGCATGGTGCGAGCCACAAATTGGCAGTTCAAGGAAAGCAAGGCGGAGTAGAATATCGACTGGTTTCTGCAGATTATTTGCAATTTCGACCGGAAAAAATATGCGATTAATTAAAAAAATATATGGAAATTTAGAAACAAATCTGATAGAATGATCAAGATACTGCATTATGATGCCTTTTTGGATAGCGAGAAGGGTGTTAACAGGAGGAAAAGGAAATGAATGTCAAGAGTAGCATAGATAACAAAGAAAAATTTTCAGTTGAGCTCACCGTAGAAGTCGGCGCAGAAGAATTTGAAGCGGCTCTCGAGCGAGCATACAAGAAAAATAGGGGCAGCATTTCCGTACCCGGCTTCCGCAAGGGCAAGGCTCCGCGTAAGGTGATTGAGGGTATGTATGGTAGCGGTGTTTTTTATCAGGATGCCATTGAAGAACTCTATCCGAAGACATGTGAAGAAGCCATCGTCTCTCAGAATCTAGATGTGGTAGCACCTCCTCATGTAGAAATTCTGGAGGTAGGAAAAGAAGGCTTTACGTTTAAAGCAGATGTCACAGTACGTCCTGAAGTAACACTTGGAAATTACAAGGGATTGGAAGCCAATAAGGTTTTGGCTACAGTGACGGATGAGTCTTTGGAAAAAGAATTGCAAACATATATCGATCGCGCAACTCGTCTGGAAGCTGTGGAGCGTTCTGCAGAGAATGGCGACACTGCAGTGATTGATTTTGAAGGTTTTAAGGAAGGAATTCCGTTCCAAGGCGGCAAGGGTGAGAATTTTGAGCTAATTCTTGGCTCTAACTCCTTTATTCCCGGCTTTGAAGATCAAGTGGTTGGGATGTCTGCCGGTGAGGAAAAGGAAATTGACGTGACCTTCCCAGAGGATTATCAGGCAGAAGAGCTGGCAGGAAAGCCTGCTAAGTTTAAAGTAAAGCTTCACGAGGTGAAGGCAAAGGTTACTCCTGAGCTTGACGATGAATTTGCAAAGGATGTCTCTGAATTTGAGACACTGGCAAGCTTTAAAGAAGATCTTCGTGCCAAGATTGCTGATCGAAATATGGTGCAGAGCGAGGCTCACTTTAAGCAGGCGCTTTTGGATCAGCTTGGTGATATGGTAAAAATTGAACTGCCAGAACCCATGGTAGAGGCACAAATCGATCGGATCATGGGAGACTACAGTTCTCGCCTGGAAAATCAAGGAATTACCATGGAAATGTATATGTCCTACATGCAGATGAACGAGCAGATGATGCGTGCTGAGCTTAAAAGCGGTGCCGAAAAGCAGATTCGTACCCAACTTGCTTTGGATGCAGTAGTGAAAGTAGAAAATATTCAGATTCCTGATGAAGAAGTTGCCGAAGAATTCAAGAAAATTGCTGAGAGCATGAATGTATCCATAGGGGATGTGGAGAGCGTTCTATCAAAAGATACCTTTAAGCGCGACATGGCACGTGACCGTGCGATCGATCTTGTTGCATCCAATGCAAAGGCAAACCTCATCTCTGAAGAAGAAGCAATGAAGATTGAGGAAGTCAGCAAGGACGCAGACGCAACTGACGATAAAGAAAAAGCACCCAAAAAGACAAGAACAAAGAAGACGGCCGAAAAGACTGAAAATGTGGAAGCTGAGCCCAAGAAAGCGACTGCTCGCAAATCCAAGAAGGCAGAGCCGAAAAAAGAGGAAGAAGAAGCCAAGGTTGAGGAATAAGTTACCAGTGGCAGGGCATACTTTGTTCTAAATGCAAAAAGGAGATTGCATCATGAGTTTAGTCCCATATGTTGTAGAACAAACCAACCGGGGAGAGAGATCCTATGATATTTTTTCTAGGCTTCTCAATGACCGTATCATTTTTCTTTCCGAGGAAGTGAATGACACCACGGCAAGCCTGGTTGTGGCACAGCTCCTTTATCTGGAAGCACAAGATCCTGATAAGGACATTCAGTTTTACATCAACAGCCCCGGAGGATCCGTGACAGCAGGTTTGGCAATCTATGATACCATGCAGTATATTAAGGCGGATGTGTCTACGATTTGTATCGGCATGGCTGCTAGTATGGGAGCATTTCTGCTTTCTTCTGGTACCAAAGGAAAGCGCCTTGCTTTGCCCAATGCAGAGATCATGATTCATCAACCCTCCGCTGGTACGAGAGGTCAAATTACCGATATGGCGATTCATTTAAAGCGATTTGAAGAAAATAAGAAACGCTTAAACAGTATTTTGTCGGAGAATACCGGGAAACCCATTGAAGTAGTGCAAACAGATTGTGAGCGAGATAACTTTATGTCTGCAGAAGAAGCAATGGCATATGGACTGGTTGATCAGGTGATTTATAAGCGTTGACACGGCTAGAAGAGGGGGAGGCTATTTACGCTGCCCCCGCTTCTTCTTGTGTACCATGAGGTGATCGAATTATGGCTAAAAATGAAGAAAAAAAAGCTGTCCGCTGCTCATTTTGCGGAAAGCATCAAGAACAGGTCGCTAGGATTATTGCAGGTCCAGGCGCTTACATCTGCAACGAGTGTGTTCACCTTTGCATGAATATTTTGGATGATATGACTGCACCCGAGGAGCAGGCATATCCGGATATGCCCGATGTAATTCCAAGTCCGAAAGAAATTAAAGTCATCTTAGATGAGTACATTGTGGGGCAGGAGTCTGCCAAGGTTGCGTTGTCAGTGGCCGTGTACAATCATTATAAACGCATTTATTTTGGCGGCGGTGACGATGTAGAACTCCAAAAGAGCAATATTTTGCTCATGGGTCCCACAGGCTCTGGCAAAACTTTATTTGCCCAAACACTTGCGCGCATTTTGAAGGTTCCTTTTGCCATTGCAGATGCAACCACGTTGACCGAGGCTGGTTACGTAGGTGATGACGTAGAGAACATCCTCTTGCGACTGGTTCAGGCAGCTGATTATGATGTTGAGTTGGCTGAGCGTGGAATTATTTATATTGATGAAATGGATAAAATCGCGCGAAAGAGTGAAAATACATCTATCACCCGTGATGTCTCTGGTGAAGGCGTGCAGCAAGCGTTGCTTAAGATACTAGAAGGTACGGTTGCCAATGTCCCACCACAGGGCGGACGAAAGCATCCTCATCAGGAGTTTATTCAGGTAAACACCAAAAATATCCTCTTCATTTGTGGTGGTGCTTTTGACGGAATTGAAAAAATAATTGAGCGCAGGATCAATCAAAAAAGCATTGGCTTTGGGGCTGATATTAAAGGCAAGGCAGAACGGGATTCTTCTCGCATATTGCGAGAAATTCAACCCCACGACTTGCTGAAATTCGGTATTATCCCTGAGTTGGTGGGACGTCTCCCTGTGATCACTTGTTTAGATCCGCTCAGTAAAGAAAACTTGGTTCAGATTTTAACTGAACCGAAAAATGCTCTGGTTAAGCAATACCAGAAGCTTTTGGAGTATGATATGGTCACCTTACTCTTTGAACAAGAGGCATTAGAGGCAGTGGCAGAAAAAGCCATTGAGCGAGGCATTGGAGCCAGAGGTTTGCGTGCCATTTTGGAAGAAGTGATGGTTCAG
>JAQSXW010000105.1 GCA_029256465.1 Evtepia sp. | reverse complement strand
AAAAAGCCGCAACCTTACATTCAGAATATGTGGTAGCTGCCCGTGGGATTTTGCGGGAACGGGAGTCCAAAAACAAAGAACTTCCCACAGGAGACGTGGAGCTAGAGGTCACAGAACTGAGACTTCTGGCAAAATCGCAGACACCTCCCTTTGAGATTTTAGAGGATAAAGAGGTCAACGACATGCTGCGCCTCACCTATCGTTACCTAGATCTTCGCCGCCCCAACATGCAAGAGATGATCAAGGCCCGCCACAAGGTGACTAAAATTGCCCGGGATTACTTTGATGAACAAGGTTTTTATGAGATTGAAACCCCTATCCTTACAAAATCCACACCAGAAGGTGCCAGAGACTATCTTGTGCCCTCGCGGGTGCATCCCGGTAAGTTTTACGCCTTACCACAGTCTCCCCAGCAGTATAAACAGCTTCTCATGCTGGCCGGTTTTGACCGTTACATGCAAATTGCTCGCTGTTTCCGCGATGAAGATCTACGGGCCGACCGCCAACCTGAATTTACACAAATTGATTTAGAAATGTCTTTTGTGAATGAAGATGATGTCATGAATATCCAGGAAGGCTTTCTCACCCGTGTCTTCCGGGAAGTGTTAAATGTGGACGTATCGGCACCATTCCCCAGAATGCCTTGGCGAGAAGCAATGGATCGTTTCGGCTCGGACAAACCTGATCTGCGCTTCGGCTTCGAGCTGTGCGACATCTCTGATTTGGTGAAGGACTGCAGCTTTGGCGTCTTCTCAACTCCCGTTTCGGAGGGAGGCTCCGTTCGTCTCATTAATGTAAAGAACCATGCAGCCGACTTTCCAAGAAAGAAAATTGACAAACTAACAGAATTTGTCAAGACCTATCGTGCCAAGGGCCTAGCTTGGGCACGACTACTGGACGGCAACGTCACTTCTTCTTATCAGAAGTTCCTTTCAGAAGATGAAAACGCTGCCATTTTAAAGCGAGCTGAAGCAGAGGACGGCGATCTGATTCTGATCGTTGGCGATGCCAAGAACGAGGTCGTGTTTGCTTCCTTGGGAGCGCTGCGCTGTGAGTGTGCCCGTCAGTTGGAGATTTTGAATCCCCATGACTACCACTTCCTTTGGGTCACGGAATTCCCCATGTTTGAGTACTCAGAAGAGGAAGGCCGTTATGTGGCCATGCATCACCCTTTTACTGCACCAATGGATGAGGATGTGGCGAAGTTAGAATCTGACCTGGCTAGTTGCCGCGCCAAAGCCTATGATATCGTATTAAATGGTGTTGAACTGGGCGGCGGTTCTATTCGAATTAACACACCAGAAATGCAGGAGACCATGTTCCGAATTCTCGGGTTTACAAAGGAGCAATCAATGGCTCAATTTGGTCACCTGATCAATGCCTTCCAGTATGGTGCACCTCCCCACGGAGGCCTAGCTTACGGGCTGGATCGTCTGTGTATGCTCATTGCAGGTGCCGACTCCATTCGAGATGTGATCGCCTTCCCGAAGGTACAGAATGCTTCCGAACCTATGACTGCTTGCCCCAGCTTTGTAGACGACAAGCAGCTGGGGGAGCTGTTTCTAAGTATCACCGCACGTGAGGAAACTCAGGAAGAATCCTAATCTTTTTGCATAAAGAATGAGCCAAGGAATTCATGACATAAACTATCAGTGAAGGAGAGAGTCCCCATGAGAAGGATCGTCCGTCCCATGATGTTTTGTTTTGCGGTTTCCTTCGTTCTTCTTTTTTGTAGTCTAACTGCCTCTGCCAGTTTTTCTGAATATAGTGATGTTCCAAGTCACTGGGCAGTAAGCAGTTTGGAAAAGGCCTATGACGAGGGTATTCTCGTTGGTTTTGAGGACAACACGATGCGTCCAGATGCGCCGATCTCTGAGGCGGAGGTACTCACCATTCTCTGCCGGGTTTTCAATACCCAGAATCGGATTGATGCCTCGGCCCTCGGTCTTTCCGGAACGGAATGGTACGTAGATACAGCCGAGAAAGCAGCAGCAATGAACCTAATTTCCGATGGTAGCGGCCTCTCAAAGAAGACCCTCTCTCGTGCTGATGCCTTTCTCCTTTTATCCAAAGCATTTCAGTTAACGCAGGCAGCACCCGATGAAGCGCCGCTCAAAAACTTTACGGATTTGAAGCAGCTTCGGAGTAATGAACGCAGCGCCATTCTATCGCTGATGCGTTGGGGTGGCCTCAAAGGATATGAGAATCACACCCTTCGTCCACAAGGAAGCATTTCCCGTGCGGAATTTGTTACTATGCTCTATCGCATCGCACCTTATCAAAAAACGGTCTCCGAGCTTACAGAACCTTTGGATGGTGGCGTCCTCATCTCCGACCAAGTCCATCTGGAAAATGAAGTCTTCTCCTCCCCTGTTTACTTGGACTGTACCGCAGAGAACCTCTCTCTGCAAAGGGTAACAGCAGACCTAATCGTGGTGCGCTCCCAAAAGACAAGCGATATTAGCCTTGACGACAGCCAGTTGGATACTCTAATCCTTTCCGGTGGAAATGGAAATAGTAGCAATATAGCTCCCTCTGGAACTTCGAAAATCCAAACTCTGGTGGTAGGGGACCGAAATGGGAAACTCACCGTGAGCGGAAACGTATCCCGCTTGGAAGTCACTGGAAATGGACAAACCATTACGGTCAACACGGCTTTGGATGAGTTGGTGATCAGTGGCGTGGGTTCTCAGATCACATTGACAGACAGTGGAAGTATTCGAACAATTCAATTGACTGATGGCTCCTCGATCAATTCGATCGCGCTTAGTAAGCCGGTCTCTAATCTAGTACTAGATGGCACGAAAAATAAAATCATCAGCAACGGTTTGGTGGAAACACTTTCCCTATCCGGCAAAGAGAATGAGCTCACAGGTGGTGGCAGCGTGCGCATAGCATCGATCTATACGACTCGCAGCACCGTGGCACTTCCCTGTGAGCAAACAATCAATCAAACAGATCATGGCATTACAGACGTGAGCCTACGCCTTTCTGCCCCAGAAGTCCTTCCGATTGGCAATACATTGACGATCACGGCTACACTCCAAAACTCGGAGGAAAAACGTTGCAAAGCACAGTGGATTGTGGGTGGAACAGTGGTCAAGGAAGACTTCCTTACCGTCGGGCCTCAATGGGGAACAACTACTTATATCTGCAACTTTGAATACAAGCAGAATATGAACACCAATTTTCAGGTTTTGTTTCAGCTTCTGTATACCACCAAGGATGGACTCGAACAAACTGCTTCTGCCACCGCCACAACAACCTTGGAAAATTATAGCCTAAACTATTATGAAGCCTACTCCAAAGAAAAGGTATTGTCACGGGTCACCACCGGTTATCAAGGAGACTATACTCTACCTTGGGCAAAAAAGAACGATTATGATGAACTTACCAAAACGATCTGGGTGAATGCCAAAGAGTATTCCAGCAAGACCAACTATCTCATCTGGGTAAGCATCAGTAATCAGCGTGTAAACGTTTTTGAAGGCAGCCAAGGGCACTGGAAATTGAGCAAATGCTTCCTTGTCGGTTCAGGGGCCAAAGGGACGGACACGCCGGTGGGCGTTTACACCGTTGGAACGCGATCTATGAATGGCTGGACGACAGATCAATATAATGTTCGACCAGTGGTACGTTTTAAAATGGGGAGCGGTCTTGCCTTCCACTCTCGAATCTACGATCCAAACTATACCCGGATCACCGATGGCTCAATTGGATATCCCGTCAGCCATGGCTGTATCCGTATGTATGATGATGATGTTTGGTGGATTTTCTATGTGATCCCAAAAGACACGACGGTCATTGTCTATTAAAAAGAAGCTGGAATGTTATCCACATTCCAGCTTCTTTTTGTGGATAATAAAAGGAGAAAACCATATGGTTTTCTCCTTTTTCGTTACCGCATTGCACTCTTACTTTCCGCCACTGCCATCTCATCACACCGATTATTA
>JAQSXW010000104.1 GCA_029256465.1 Evtepia sp. | reverse complement strand
GTTCGATGCCTTCTTTCTCTATGGGTAGCCGCTTGGTCTCTCCTTATATGGATAATCGCATCTCTTGTATTGTACTTTTAGAAGCCCTGAGTCAAATTGCGGCTCATACCAGTGACTTATACTTTGTTTTTACTGTCCAAGAGGAACTGGGGATGCGGGGAGCGAAAACCGCCGCGTATCGGATTGATCCAGACTATGGAATTGCAGTGGATGTAACTCTAGCTGATGAGTTGGATAGTAAACATAGAGGTAGCAGCATTTTAGGTGGCGGAGCTGCCATTAAGGTTATGGATAATACCGTGATTTGTCATCCCCAAGTGGTGGAACGATTGGTAGGCTTAGCGGATGTAAATGGAACGGCTTACCAAAGAGATGTCATCTCCGGTGGAGGCAGTGATGCAGGTGCCATTCACCTCAACCGGATGGGGGCACTCACTGGCGGTATTTCCGTTCCCTGCCGATATATTCATTCTCCGATCGAAACGGTGGATGTTGGAGATGTACAGGCTTGCGTTCGCCTGTTGCGATCATTTGCAGAAGCGAGCTTATAAGAGATAATTTGGAAAAAGGATGTCATAAAAACATGGCTTTAGAGATTAGTAATCGGGTTTTGAATTTGGCAAAAGAGGCGCAGGCTGCGCTTGCTGTGAAATTTGCCCGCATCGATGAAATTGCGGAGTGTAACACCAGAAAGGTCCTTGGTGCATTTCAAAAGCACAGGGTATCGGAACATTACTTTTACGGTACCACCGGTTATGGCTATAACGATGAAGGTCGTGACAAGCTGGATGAAATCTATGCTGAGATTTTTGGAACGCAGGACGCTTTGGTCCGTATTGGTTTTGTTAACGGCACACATGCAATTGGATCTGCATTGTTTGGTGTGCTGCGACCAGGAGATGTTCTCATGTCTGCGATTGGTTCCCCATATGATACCCTTTTGAGTGTAATTGGCGAGACAGGGCATGGGTACGGATCTTTGCGTGAATTTGGTGTGGAGTACCGACAGGTGGATCTTACGCCGGAAAATACGCCGGATTTAGATGGAATAATCAAAGCGGTCAGAGATCCTAAGATTAGAGCGGTTCTGATTCAGCGTTCAAGAGGATACGCCACCCGGGCTTCTCTCTCTGTGGCCGAGATCAAGGAAATCTGTACCCATATTCGTGCAGTCAACTCCGAAGTTTACATTTTGGTTGATAACTGCTATGGTGAGTTCGTTGAGGCGCTAGAACCGAGTGAGGTGGGAGCAGACTTACTGATGGGATCTCTGATAAAAAATCCAGGTGGAGGGCTGGCACCAAGTGGAGGCTATATTGTGGGCCGACACGATCTTGTAGAAGCGACCGCCATGAGACTAACCATTCCTGGTATTGGTAGAAAATGCGGTGCAACATTGGGATCCAATCGGGAACTTTATCAAGGATTATTTTTGGCTCCACATACGGTTGCCCAAGCTCTGAAAACGGCAACCTTTGCGGCAAAAATGGTTGAGCTATTGGGTTATCAAACCGATCCAGCTTCTGATAGCTTACGATATGACATAGTTCAAATGATTCATCTTGGATCTGCAGAGAAGGTACAGAAATTTTGTAAGGGGATACAAGCTGGTGCACCTGTCGATTCCTATGTAACGCCCATCCCTTGGGATATGCCGGGATATGATTGCCCCGTTGTGATGGCAGCTGGGTCCTTTATCCAAGGTGCATCTATTGAACTCACCGCAGATGCCCCTATTCGTCCACCGTATACCGTGTATATGCAAGGTGGACTGACCTATGAATCCGGAAAAACTGGGATACTTCTGGCGATCGACGAATTGCTGCGGGAAGCGTAATCATGAGAAAGATGACTTTTAACTTAACAATTAAAAAGCGAACACCTTTTTGATTAGACATTGGAATTGGTGAAGATAGTATGGATATAAAGCAGAGAATTGATGAGCTCATCACCAAATTGAATAAAGCATCCGACGCGTACTACGGCGGTCAAGAAGAGCAGATGACGAACTATGAATGGGATTCGCTGTTCGA
Organism: Evtepia sp.; assembly: GCA_029256465.1. Lineage (GTDB taxonomy): Bacteria > Bacillota > Clostridia > Oscillospirales > Oscillospiraceae > Evtepia. The sequence goes on along the minus strand of JAQSXW010000104.1, from coordinate 1,938 downwards.
TGAATCGAGCGCATTGGAAAAAGAAACCCAGTACATTCGTGTCGACAGCCCTACCCAAACGATCAGTCATTCAAGTGATGAATTGGGTGAAGAAGCAACTGGAGAAAAGGAATCGCACAAATATCCTGCGTTGTCGCTTGCGAAAACAAAAGATGTTAAGGTGCTCCAGTCATGGACTGGCGACCGTGATATTTGGCTTAGTTGGAAGTTGGATGGCCTTACTCTTGTTATGACCTTCGATGATGGCAAGCTGGTAAAAATTCTGACTCGCGGCAATGGCACCATCGGCACCAACATCACATACATGAAGAATGTTATCAAAGGTTTTCCTTTGGAAGTTTCGGACAAAGGTCATTTGGTGGTTCGCGGCGAAGCTGCAATTTCTTACACCGATTTTGAAGCGATTAACGATACCCTTGACGATGTGGATGATAAATATGCCAATCCCCGAAATCTTGCTTCAGGCACGCTTGCATTGGATAAAAAGAACTTGGACAAGGTGAAGGAAAGAAATGTGACCTTCAATGCGTTTACTTTGGTCCATACGGATAAAGTCATTAAATCTTGGGGAGAACGGATGAATTATCTGGATTCCCTCGGATTTGTTACTGTGGATAGAGAACTTACTAATGCAGCAGGTATTCCGGCTGTAATTGATAAATGGACAAAAAAAGTAGAAAGCGGAGAGATGGACATTCCAGTAGATGGCCTGGTAATCACTTATGATGATATAGACTATGCTGCAACTGGTAGCGTTACTGGTCACCACGCCACAAGAGCTGGCTTTGCATATAAATGGCAAGATACTTCTGCCATATCGGTGCTTGACCATATTGAATGGTCTTGTGCAGCATCAATCATAACTCCTGTTGCAGTCTTTTCTCCCGTGCAGCTTGAAGGAACAACAGTTTCAAGGGCCTCCCTTTGTAACATCAGTGAATTGGAGAGATTGGAAATAGGAGAAAATGGCAAAACCAAGCTCGAAATAATTAAGGCTAACAAGATAATTCCCAAATGTATTGCGGTCGTCAAGGCAGAGGGGAAATTTGAGATTCCTACAGAATGCCCTGTATGCCATGCGAAAACTGAGGTCAGGGTCAGCAAAAACAGCGGAACAAAAACTTTGCGTTGCACAAATCCAGATTGCCCTGCAAAGTATTTGAAACGCTTTGCTCGTTTTGTGAGCAAGACAGGAATGGATATCGATGGCTTATCGATACAGACATTGCTTGCATTTGTGAATAAAGGCTTTATCCACGAGTTTGCAGATATCTACCATCTGCGCGAACATTACAGTGAGATTGTTGACATGGAAGGGTTGGGGAAGAAATCTTGCGATAATCTTCTGACAGCAATTGAGAAAAGCCGTACCGTTAATCCTGTGAACTTTGTTTATGCGCTGTGCATTCCCATGATTGGAATAGACGCGGGTAAAAAGATTGTCGGAGCAATTGGTAGTAAAGGCCTTTTTGAGAGAGTGATAAACAATCAAGGCTTTGATGATATTGATGGCATTGGACCTGAGAAGTCCAATGCTATTATTGGATGGTTTAACGACCCAAAGAACAAAGCAACATATACGAACCTTTTAAAAGAAGTCGAAGTGGAAGATGTTGAGCCAAAAGAAAGAAATGAGGGCAAGTGTGCTGGCTTGGTTTTTGTCATTACGGGTGATGTCAATACGTTCAAGAACAGAAATGACTTTAAGCAATATGTTGAAAACGAAGGTGGCAAGGTCACTGGAAGCGTTTCCATGAAAACAGCATATCTCGTGAACAATGATGTTGAATCTGCATCATCGAAGAATAGGCAGGCCAAGGAATTGAGAATTCCCATCATTTCAGAAGATACCTTCATTTCTTTATTTGGCCATTAAGAAAAATCGGCAAGGAATCTCGTCATTTTCTCCAGACTTTGCTATCTGAAAACTTAATGTGG
>JAQSXW010000103.1 GCA_029256465.1 Evtepia sp. | reverse complement strand
CGAGGAGGCCACAGACCAATATGAGAGCAACGATACCCAGAATAAAGCGTTTGCGGTGTAACTTTGCAGTAAAGATGAACATGTATTTGGCAGCTCCTTTCTCATTTGCGCCATTCATGAAGAACGCAATAGAGGGAATGGTTGATACACCTTATGTTAAAGTTCGAAAAAGTATGATACAATCGGGACAAAATTGATGGATTTAGGGCGGGGGCATGGTTAAAATGGAGCGCTTAGACAAACTGCTGAGCAGTACAGGTCGTTGGTCAAGAAAGGAAGTGCATGCGCTTTTAAAGGCCGGGCGTGCGACGGTAGACGGAATTTGCGTGAAGGATCCAGCTGGAAAATATGGGCCGGAGTCGGAGCTATGTGTGGATGGACAGCGAATCAATCGGGAAAGTTTCGTTTATTTGATGCTGAACAAGCCAAGTGGACTCATCTCCTCAACAGAGGATCCGAGAGAGGAAACGGTCTTAGACTTATTACCTGCCCAGTATAAAAAAATGGGACTCTTTCCGGTGGGACGGCTTGATAAAGATACAGAAGGTCTCCTGCTGCTGACTAATGATGGTCCACTTGCTCATCATTTGCTCTCTCCCAGGCACCATATAGAAAAGGTATATTTTGTGAAAGTTGGGGGAGAACTAACAGTAGCGGATGTGCTTGCTTTTAGCGGAGGAATCACCTTGAAGGATGGAACTTTGTGCCAAAAGGCAGGTCTCAAGATCCTGGAACCGCCAGACACAGGCCTTGTGAGTTTGCAGGAGGGAAAGTACCATCAGGTCAAGCGAATGATGGCTACGCGAGGTAAGCCAGTTCTCTATCTCAAACGTCTAAAAATGGGATCGGTTGAATTGGATCCAATGCTGAGGACGGGCCAATGGAGGCCACTCACAGAAGAAGAGAAGATGCGCCTAACGGGAACGGGGAGATAGATGATGTTCGGCGTTTTCAACAAATAATCTGTCGACAACTCTTGCAATCACTCTATAGAGAAGGTATAATAAAGCAAAAAAGTTGGCGTATTTCGTACGCTCTTGCGCAAGGAACAGGAGGAAAGAGCATGTCCAGCAGAGTTTTCCAGAGCATTGTTCTTCAGATGAAGGAAAGTACAGACCGCGCCATTGGTGTCATTGACGAGCAGGGAACGGTGGTTTCCTGCAATCAACTGACTTGGATTGGAGAAAAGTGGGAAGGGGTCGCTACCGCACTCAATGCAAACGATTCCGGGGTCCTGGTCTATGGAGATAAGACTCTAAAGCCGTTAGCGAATCGAAACTCTCACTTTGACTACGCTGCCTTCGTTCAGGGCAGTGATGAGCAGGCCAAACTGATCTGCTCTCTGGTAACCGTTGCCCTCAATAGTGCGAAGGCATACTATGAGGAAAAACATGATAAGAGAGCCTTTGTCAAAAGTATTATCTCGGATAATATCCTTTTGGGCGACATTTATGCGCGGGCGAAAGAACTGCACTTCATCTCAGAGGCACCACGTGCTGTATTCTTGGTGCGACAGGTTGGATCTGCGGATATTTCTGCTGTGGATGCAGTTCAGGCCATGTTTTCTGAGAATCAGGATGATTTTATCATTTCCATCAACGAAACCGATATTGCGGTCATTAAACTGCTTACTGAAGGTGGTGACAGCAAAGAACTGTATCGGATTGCCAAGGGCATTGAAGATGGGCTGGCACAGGGCCTCAAGATTAAGACCACCATTGGAATTGGCACGGTGGTGCCACATATTCGAGATTTAGCAAAAGCATACAAGGAGGCAGGCGTTGCCATCGAAGTAGGAAAGGTGTTTGATACCGAGAAAACCATCATTAACTATGAGAATCTGGGGATCGGACGCCTAATTTACCAACTTCCCACCACCCTGTGCGGCATGTTCCTTCAGGAGGTTTTCAAGAAAAACCCAATTGATGCGCTGGATCAAGAGACATTATTTACCATCAATAAGTTTTTTGAAAATAACCTGAATGTTTCGGAGACCGCTCGTAAGCTGTTCGTCCACCGGAATACCTTAGTCTATCGGTTGGAGAAGATCAAAAAACTGACTGGACTGGATTTACGGGAATTTGATGATGCCATCACATTTAAAGTTGCACTGATGGTGAAGAAGTACTTGGTCTCCAGGGGCATAGATTCCTGAGCACGAGGATGGACGTGGGTGTACCTGCACCCATAACAGTTCCGAATATGGAGTAGGAGTATCGCTTTGATTAAGTTAATTGATGTATCTAAAGAATATGAAAACGGAACAAAAGCGCTGAGGGGTATCAACCTGACCATTAAGGACGGAGAGTTTGTATTTCTAGTGGGTCCCTCCGGTTCTGGGAAATCTACAATCATCAAACTGATTACCGGTGAGGTTGCAGCAACGGAAGGCCGTATTATGGTCAATGGGTACAATTTGGCTGACATCAAGCCGAACCAGCTTCCCGGGATGCGCCGTACACTGGGTGTAGTCTTTCAAGACTTTCGTTTGATTCCGAAAAAGACGATTTATGACAACCTGACCTTTATCATGCGAACGGTGGGAGCAGTTCCTTCCAGTATTCGTCGAAGGATCAATTATGTCTTGAACTTGGTTGGCCTGGGAGATAAAGTAAAACAGTATCCGAACCAGTTGTCCGGTGGCGAACAACAGAGAGTCGCGATTGCCCGTGCTCTGATTAATAACCCCAGCGTGATTATTGCAGACGAACCGACAGGCAACTTAGACCCCCGACGCTCCTTAGAGATCATGAAGCTTTTACAAGATATCAACAAAATGGGCACTACCGTTTTGGTGGTGACCCACGAGAAGGATCTCGTCAACCGCTTTGATAAGCGGGTTGTGGCGATAGAAAACGGCAGAATTATCAGTGACGGGGCAGGTGGGTATTACAACAATGGGCGGTAATCAAATAGGCTATCATTTCCGGGAAGGATTTCGGAGTATTTTTTCTCACGGACTCATGTCATTTGCTGCGGTTTGTATGATCATGGCATGTTTGCTGATTATGGGTTCCTTTTCCCTAGTGGCACTGAATATCGATCATATGCTGAAGGATCTGGAAGCAGACAATGAGTTCTTGGCTTACATAGATGAGAACTTATCTGAGGACGAAGCTAAGGCAATTCAAGGTAAAATTGAGCAGATTCCAAACATTTCGCAAGTTACCTTTGTGACCAGAGAAGAAGCCATGCAGGAGTTTGTCAAGGGCAAGAATGAAGCTTTGTTTCAGGATCTCAAGCCGGAAGTGTTCCGGGATCGGTATCGGATTCATGTTACCGACATTGAAACCATGAACCAAACCGTGGATCAAGTCAAAAATGTGCCCGGGGTTGCCGATGTTCGCGCAGCATTGGAGATTGCAGAAGGTTTTGTAATGGTACGAAATGTAGCGAGTGCATTGGCCATTATTCTAGTCGTGATGCTGCTGGTCATCTCTCTTTTTATCATTGCAAATACGATTCGCTTGACTACCTTTACCCGGCGGGAAGAAATTGCAATCATGAAAATGTGTGGTGCGACGGACTGGTTTATTCGCTGGCCATTTATCTTTGAAGGTGTGATCTTGGGATTGGTGGGAGGATTGGTGGCCTTTTTGCTACAGTGGAGCATCTATAAAATCCTCCATACAGCGATTGCTAACGTTGCCAACTTCAACTTCATTTATCTGATTCCCTTTGCCGAAATATCCCAAACCGTGCTCATCTTCTTTTTGAGTGCTGGGTTCCTAATTGGCGCTAGCGGATCTGTATTGGCGATTCGTAAGTTCCTGCGTGTATAAAAACGACGTTAGGCGCGGCAGCAGATAGGTTGCCGCGCCTTCAATCATTTCAGCATTACGTAAAGTAAAAGGAGTGAGTCATTAGGCTTATGGTCAGAAAGGAGTTTGATTACATGAAGAAGTATCAGAAAATTTTCGCAACAATTCTGGCAGTGGTACTGGTACTCGCGTTGGTGATTTCCCTAATTGCTTCCTCTTTCGTTTATTTTTAATGATTCAG
>JAQSXW010000102.1 GCA_029256465.1 Evtepia sp. | reverse complement strand
TCTGCAAAGCAAGCTTATTTTGATGACTACGCTCCTTCTGATTGTGCTTCCCGCGCTCTATTTTCTCCTATATGAATTCAACCTGCCGCAATGGCAGGGCATGACGATGGGAGAGAAGGTGCAAGCGGCATTTTTTCAATCGGTAACCCCACGTACCGCCGGTTTCAATACGGTTGACCTAACAAAAATCAGCCGCTTAGGGCAGCTCATCATGATTTTACTAATGGTCAATGGCGGGTCACCCGGTTCTACAGCTGGTGGGTTTAAGACCACCACCCTTGCAGTACTTGTTATCAGTGCGTGGTCTGTCATTTATCGAAAGTCCAGTACGCAATGCTTTGGACGACGAATTCCGGATGATGTTCTGCGTAGTGCAGTGACGATTTTCCTGCTCTATCTAGTTCTATTTCTCACGGGAGGAATGCTGATTTGCAGCATTGAGGGATTACCGCTGATGTCAACATTATTTGAGGCGGCTTCAGCCATTGGTACCGTGGGACTAACCCTTGGTATTACACCGGACCTAAGTTTGCCATCTCGACTTATTTTAATTTTATTAATGTATTTTGGCCGAGTGGGAGGCCTGACATTACTCTTTGCGGTCACAGCACGGCAGACAGCATCACAGACCCAGCTTCCACAGGAGCGAGTTACAGTAGGCTGATTTTGATGGAAAGGAAAGAAAACTATGAAATCTGTACTATTGATTGGCCTGGGGCGTTTTGGACGTCACATGGCACAAAAGCTTCATGAGCAACATCATGAGGTGCTTGGAATCGATAAGGATGAACAGCGTGTAGACGAAGCACTGGGTTTGTTGACTAGCGCACAGATTGGCGACTGTACCAGTGAGAAGTTTGTTTCTACTTTGGGTGTACGTAATTTTGATCTTTGTGTGGTCGCAATTGGGGATGATTTTCAGAGTTCTTTAGAAACGACCGCACTACTAAAGGAGCATGGTGCACCTTTCGTGTTGACTCGTGCGACTAGAGATGTGCATGCGAAATTTCTGCTCCGTAACGGAGCAGACGATGTAATTTATCCGGAAAGACAAATGGCAGTGTGGGCGGCAGTGCGATATGGCTCAGATCATATCTATGATTATATCCCATTGACACCCGATCATGCTATCTATGAGACTGCGGTACCTGCCTCATGGGTTGGGAAGACCATTGGACAAATAGGTGTACGGCAAAAGTATCACGTCAATATTTTGGCGACGAAACTCAAGGGGCACTTGGATCCACTTCCTGGGGCAAACCACTGCTTAAGTTCAGATGAAACACTCTTGGTTTTGGGGGATACCAAGGAAATTCAAAAGTTTATGCATTTATAAAGAAAACTGCCCATCCGAGATTCATCGGATGGGCAGTATGTTCATTTCAATCCAGGGAAGAGTGAATAAGAATGTAAACAATTATTCTTCTTCGTGTAATGCTTTTGCTTCTTCAATCGCCTTTTGTTGAGCTGCGGGAGGAGCTTCTTCATAGCGGACAAAGCGGAAAGTAAAGGAGCCTCGGCTCTGTGTAATGGAACGCAAATCAATGGCATAAGAGGTCATTTCAGACATGGGAACCTCAGCTTCCAGAATTTGCTCCCCGTCGTCAGTTGGATTCATTCCCATAACTCGACCACGACGTTTATTTAAATCACCCATTACATCACCAAGATAGTGGTCGGGAATGGTGACGTTCAGAGCGCCAATCGGCTCTAGAATGGTGGGTGCAGCATTGGGAATGCCTTCTTTGTATGCCAATTGTGCAGCGGTTTTGAAGGCCATTTCATTGGAGTCAACGGGATGGTAAGATCCATCGTACAAAGTGGCTTTGAGGCCAACTAATGGATAGCCAGCCAAAACACCGCGATGGACGGAATCACGTAGCCCTTTTTCTACAGCAGGGAAGAAGTTCTTGGGTACGCTGCCACCGAAAACTGCGTCGGAGAAGATCAGATCGTCGGACTCCTCCTGTGGTTCGAAGCGAATCCATACATCACCGAACTGACCGCTACCGCCAGACTGCTTTTTATGACGACCATGCGCTTCTACTTTTTTCTTAATTTTTTCACGATAAGGGACTCGAACGGAACGGAGCTCGGAGTCCACACCAAAGCGGCTTTTTAGCCGGGCAACTAGTACGTCCATCTGCATGTCACCAGTGCCAGAGATTACCATCTGACGGGTCTCGGCATTACTGACCCAGGTAAAGGTCAAATCCTCCTCTCCCAGACGGGTGAGGCCACCAGCGATTTTATCCTCCTGACCCTTGGTTTTGGGCAGGATCGCCACGGAGTAGCAGGGCTCAGGGAAGGGGATGGCGGAGAGCTTCACTACCTTACGGGCATCACACAGGGTGTCGCCAGTTTTCAACTTGTCCATTTTACCAACAGCGCCAATGTCTCCACATGAGATTTCCTTGACCTCCTCGGCCTTTTTGCCTTTCATTACATACAAACGTCCCAACTTTTCGGTGTCGCCAGTGCGGCTGTTCACCAACTGCATGTCAGAGGTAAGGTTGCCGGAAACTACCTTGATATAGGAATACTTGCCATACTGGTCGGATACGGTCTTCCACACAAAGACGCAGGGGAGCGCGCCGGTGGAGGCCACATATTCCTCTGTTTCTCCATTTTGGCCTTCGGCCAGTTCGGGTATGCCCTCCAGGGGGTTGGGCATCAGGTCTACTATGGTATCCATCAACATGAAGGTTCCCAAGTTGGAGACTGCGCTACCGCACACTACTGGGTAAATAGACAGATCCTTCACGCCGGTGCGTAGCCCTTGAATCATTTCGGCGTAGGTGAACTCCTCACCATCGAAGAATTTCTCCATCATCTCTTCGCTTGTCTCGGCTACTGATTCCTTGAGGGCGTTATATAACTCGTCTAGTACAGGCTTTTTTTCTTCCGGAACGTCGATTTCCAGACGCTTGCTGTCCTTGATCTCGTATGCTCGCTTATGAAGTACGTCGATGATGCCGATGACCTTCTTATTGGCATCCCAAATGGGGGCAACAATAGGAGCCACATTCTTGCCAAAACGCTCCCGTAGGGTAGCGAAGGCAGCGTTGTAATCCGAGTTCTCCTCATCGGTTTTTGAGATATAGAGGATGCGGGGAAGCTTGCGCTCCTCACAGTATTTCCAGGCCTTCTCTGCACCGACGCTCATGCCGCCTTTGGCCGAACAGACGATGACAGCTGACTCAGCCACCCGTAGGGCCTCTATCACCTCTCCAGAGAAGTCGAAATAGCCCGGGGTGTCCAGAATATTGATTTTGCACCCCTTGTACTCTATGGGTGCGACGGCGGTGGTGATGGAAAACTGACGGCGAATCTCCTCGGGGTCGTAGTCGCATATGGTGTTCCCATCTGCGGGATTGCCCTGACGCAGGGTGCCGCCCGTGAGATATAGCATACTCTCTGCCAGACTCGTTTTTCCGTTGCCACCGTGCCCTAGCAGACAGACGTTACGGATGTTTTGTGCGGAATAGCTCATATTGATCCTCTCCCCTTATGTATTATAATTTGTTTATTATAACTAAGTTGAAAAAAGACTGCCAACCTTAAGCAACTGATCAAATGGAAGCGCACAAGAAAAAGAAAAAAAGAGTAAAAACTCCCCTTTCTCCACGCCAGTCATAAAACTGGTGTAATCACCTTGTCTAACATTATTCACGTGTCAGGATTACCAAATATAAACAGCAATGATGTTACCCTAGCTGTGAAACTCAAATTTTGTTTATTATACTATAAAACAAACGGCCTGACAACAAAAAATTATGAAATATGAAAGAAAGGCAAGAGAAGGGGAGTGGAAATGTCAATGATTAGCGTACAGATGTTTCCGAGTTGGATTCACAAAGAATAGCTCCATCGGCCTTAGCAACAGAATAGATCCAAGCTTCGCCCGCATCATCCGTATAAAGGAAGAGATAGCTTGCACCATCGGAAGAGAGCCCTTGATAGACGACCTGTGGAGAAGGACACCCTTCCGTGATAAGGAACTCTAGAAGGAGAGCTTCCGCTT
>JAQSXW010000003.1 GCA_029256465.1 Evtepia sp. | reverse complement strand
AATGTATAAAATGAAGCTTTTTTTAAAAACTATATTGACCCTAAGAATTGAAAGGAGTTTTTCAAGTGGAAAATAAAAGTATCGAATGTAGCGTTAAGCAATGTGAATATAACGCAAAGGAAGTAAATTATTGCACCTTAAATAAAATCAAGGTAGGAACCCACGAATCAGACCCTTCTGTTCCAGAATGTACTGACTGCATGTCTTTTAAAGCACGCAAATAAAAAATTACTTTTCAAACGAATACTCCCCCTCAGCTGCTTAACAGCTGAGGGGGAGTATTCTTATTCACAATGGGTATCAGGCTATTCCATTTGCCCTTTTTTACGTACAATTTGCATGGCAGCCTTTCCTGTCATGTGCTCGATCTCAAGCTCAACGACACATACTAAAGCCCCTGTCTTTTTCATTTCATGATTTCGCCCTTCAATATCTCCAGGAGAATACTTCTCTCCTATCGATTCCAAAACTGCTCTCTTCTTTGTCTCATCTTCCACAATTTTGGCTTTCCCAAACGCAATTGCGCTTACATAATACGTCGTGAACTCCTTTGGTACCACTTGATCTTGGCCAATCACACAGAATGATACTTTACTCTCTTTTTGAATACTATCCATCATGTGACCTTGTCTAGCCCCGTGAAAATAGAGATTTCCATCATGAAATACATAGCTCAGTGGAACAGCATATGGATATCCATCATCACCGGAAACGGCCAAAACACCCGATGAATGATTTTCAAAAACACGAATGGTTTCTTCTTTCGATAATTCCTGCTTAAATCGTCTCATCTTTCTAAACATGTCAATCTCCATTCTAATTAAAGTACTCTTATCATTTTCCAAGAGTGATCAAATGATCGTTGAAACTCATTTCATGCTAATTGTATCATGTAGAACCAAAATGTCCACATTCCCCTTTTTTGCCTACGGCTCCTAATGCGGTAAAAATAGTTGAAAATTAGGTGTTGACCCTAACATGATGTCATAGTGTATGATAAAAATAGAGCTTGAAGATTAGAGCTAACACTTTGGGGGTATCGCCGTGAGAACAGTAAAACAAGTTTCAGATCTGACAGGGATCAGTGTACGCATGCTGCATTACTATGATGAAATTGGATTGTTGAAGCCAAGTGCAGTTACAGAGGCCGGTTACAGACTTTATGACGAGGAAGCTCTAGTAACCCTTCAGCAAATTTTGTTTTTTAAAGAACTGGATATCCCGCTAAAAGAAGTAAAAACCATCATGGTTAGTCCCAAGTTCAATAAAATGAAGGCTTTGGAAACTCAAAAGGAACTGCTGATTCTAAAACGTGATCGATTGAATGAGTTAGTGGAGCTTATTAATAGAACATTAAAAGGAGAAAATGAAATGAGTTTTAAGGAATTTGATATGAGTGAATATTTTCATACATTAGAAGCATTTAGAAATGATCATAAAGATCATATCATTAGAAGTTGGGGCAGTATAGAAGCATATGATCAGTTTGTTGAAGATTCCAAGTCCAAGGAACCCGAGCTTGCAGAACGGGCGATTAGGCAATATGGAAGTTTGGATAAATTTGTGGAAGCTACAAAGAAAAACTTTACGATTGATGAAGATAACCTGGACTATATGAGCACGATAAAAAATCAAAATTTAGCTTACTATATAGAAAAGGATCAAAAGCTCTATGAAAATCTTACAACTGACCTAACAAAAGATCCTTCCTCAAAAGAGATTCAAGAAATTGTTTCCGAGATCGTAAGCTTCACGGATGAAAAATTCAAGTTTTTAAAAATAGAGCAAAAGGATAAGGGAGAAAACTACTGGGCGGTTTTTGCTGACATTCATTTAACAGATCCTATGTCGATTAAAGTAATGGATGAGAAATATGGTACGGGAGCATGTATGTTCATCGGAAGTGCATTCAAGTATTATGCTGAAACTAATCAGTAACGAATGGAAACTCGCCCTAATCAATTATGATTTTTCAGGAGACGGCGTAAGGCTTTGGAGCATAGATCTTCCAAATAAACAGAAAAGGCAGGGAAACGGAACAGAGTAAATAGTTTTTTTCGTATAAGATCTACTAAGGAACAGGAGATAAAAATAGAGATTGCAGTAAGCAGAACAAAACCAATCAGGAACTGTGGGGATAACGTAGCATACTTTGCAAACCGATTGATCAGTAGGTAATTCCAAACAACAGGATGTGTATGAATCAAATATACCCCGAATGAAATCGGGGCAAAGAACATGACTATTTTTCTACTGATATTGGTCTTGAAGTGAACTCTACTTAAAAACAGAAATAGAAAAACAGAAGCAAGCAAGATAAATGGTGAGGTGTAGCTGACAAAGAGCAAACTATTACATGATTCTCGCCCAGGAACCATAGCGATCGATTCCATCACAAATTTACTCAAACAAACAAAGCCTATCATGAATAGGTACAAACCGAAATTGCCCTTCCGTAGCTTAGGCAATGCGTCATATCTCTTTATATAACCACCAATCATATAGAGCGCGCATAACCATGTCATGCTATAACCCTTTGATAACTGAAATAAATCGGTTTTTGTGAATAGGGGAAGAATGGATAGTAAAACAAAAACCGTCGCAATCAACTGATTGATCAGGGGCCTATCAAGACAATCAAATAGTTTGTTGATAAATGGAGTAAAAAAGAATAATCCAAAATATGCGGTAAAATACCAATAGCTTGTATTCACAACCGGAAAACAGCTGTTAATCACTTGTTGAAGGTTAACCGTATCCGGGCGAAGAAGCCAAAAGAAAAACGTAATGCCAATCGAATATGCAGCAACCTGCAGCCATAACAGAATCAGCTTCGAGAATCGCACTGTTTTGTCGATAGAAAGATAGCCGGTGGTCAAGGCAAAGCAATTCACCGCACAAAAAGCGGCAATTTCCATGCACCATGATATGTAATAGTTTAGCGTTCCAAAAGTGACGGTTTTTAAAATTCCGCCTTGCCCAAAAACATGTAAAACAACAACCATGAACATAGAAATCACTTTGATGCTGTCAACTCCATAATTATGCTGAGCAGTAGAAGTGTCTACCCGATCTAAGTAAACCTGATGCATAAGAAACATACCCTCCCCAAAAACTCATGACATCGCAACAAAAAACCCTCCAACTTTCGTCGGAGGGATTTTGGAGCTACTGGTGGGAATCGAACCCACAACCTCATCATTACGAGTGATGTGCTCTACCATTGAGCCACAGTAGCGTCTTGCCGCTTGTCTGGAGTAGGCTCCACCTAACGGCTGAATCATTTTAGCACAAAAAGGCGGCCTCGTCAACGGAAACTTCTCGGCTTATTTTATACGTTTTGTAATGATTTGAAACGGATTTTTTTCTTTTTTCGATCCAATTGTCATCAATGTGTTGAAATATCTCTTTTCATTCCTTTTCCTCGCAGAATAAGACTTTACAGAAAGTTATGCACATTATCCACAAACTTTTCCACACTTTACACACAAATTTTGCGCTCGATTCTGTACTCACAATGGATTCAAGTTCCAAATCTATCCCAAAGAAATATCCCGATTTGCATAGGCATTGAGAGTACTGTTTCCCCGCTTCCCTGCTAAATACTCATAATAGGCCTGACTTCCAATCATGGCACCGTTATCCCCGCACAGGGACAGCGGCGGCAGATAGAGTTCGTTCCCACTTTTTTGGCAGGCTTTCTCCAAATCTCTGCGAATGCGGGAATTGGCAGCAACCCCACCTACCACGGCAACCTTCCCGTACTGTAACCGTTTTGCCGCCTCCATCACTCTGGGAATGAGCATATCACTGACTGCAGCAGAAAAGGATGCTGCCAAATCGGATCGTGGTACCTCTTCGCCCTTTTGCTGCAAATTGTGAATTAGATTCAAGGTGGCCGTTTTCAGGCCTGAGAAGGAGAGGTCCATGGGTGCATCCTGCATATGAACACGGGGCAGGACAAAGCGGGTGTCATCTCCTCCCTGTGCCATGCGATCCATGGGGCCGCCGCCCGGATAGCCCAGCCCTAACACCCTTGCAATCTTATCAAAGCACTCTCCAGCGGCATCATCTCGGGTAGCCCCCAGAATCTCCATCTCCGTATAACTGCGTACATCAACGATGAGAGAGGTACCACCGGACACACAGAGGCAAACAAAGGGCGGCTGAAGCTCCGGATAGGCAATGTAATTGGCGGCGATGTGCCCCCTGACATGATGAACCGGAATGAGCGGAAGTCCAAGGGCATACGCTGCAGCCTTTGCAAAGTTGACCCCCACCAGCAGAGCACCAATCAGCCCGGGGGCATAGGTCACGGCTACCGCATCCAGATCCTTGCGAGACAGCGAGGCGCGGCGCAATGCTTCCTCGGCGAGTGCAGAGATCGCTTCGATATGCTTTCTGGAGGCAATTTCCGGTACCACACCGCCATAAATCTCATGCATCTCCGCTTGAGAGGCAATACAGTCCGCCAGGACCTCTCGTCCATCCCGTACAATGGCTACGGCAGTTTCGTCACACGAAGATTCTATGGCAAGTATGTTCATTGCAATCTCTCCTCTTTTTCTTTCGTTTTGCTCAAACTAGGGGGCTTTCTTCGGGAGAATCGGAAGCCGTCTCCCCTTCATGAGAAAACCGCCGCGTCATCAAAATGGCATCTTCCCTTGGCTTCTCATAGTAGCCTCTGCGTCGTCCCTCCGGAAGAAAACCTAGGTGATCATATAAGGCAATCGCTGCCTTGTTGGATGCTCTGACCTCCAAGGTGAGAAAGGCAAGCCTCTCTTCTCCAAAGCGGCAAAACACCTCCACCAGACGACGGGCAATTCCCTGTCTGCGGTAGTCCGGTGAAACCGCGACATTATCAATATAGCCTTCGTCTAATACGACATGCAGACCGGCATACCCCACTACCTGACCATTTTCATCTTCTGCCACCAGATACGAGGCATGGTCAAGATAGAGTTCCTGCTCCAACATGACTTCCGTCAAGGGGGTGGTAAAACAAAGCCGTTCCAAATCGGCGATTCCCCTTAAGTGGGATCGATCCATGGGCACGATGTTATAATTCATTCTTATCCCTTCGCCTCTCCCCAGCTTTTTCCAATGGCAGCGTCTGCTTTGAGCGGAACAGAGAGCAAAGCTGCCGACTCCATTTCATCCTTCAAGAGTTCTTTCACGCGCCTTGCTTCCTCTATTGGGCATTCCACAATCAGTTCATCGTGTACCTGCAGAACAAGCCTGGCCTGCAGCCCCTCATTCTTCAGCCGATTTCTTACTTTGATCATCGCCAGTTTCATCACATCCGCTGCAGTCCCTTGAATGGGCATGTTAAGTGCCACTCGCTCTCCAAAGGAACGCATGTTATAATTAGAGGACTGGAGCTCGGGTAGCCAGCGGCGACGGCCCATGAGTGTTTTCACATAGCCATCCTGTCTGGCCTGCTTAATAATCTGGTACATATAATTGCGGACACCTTGGAAGGTGGAGAAGTATTTCTCCATATACTCCCCTGCTTCCCGTCTCGTCACGCCAATATCCTGCGCCAGAGAGAATTCAGAAATGCCATAGACAATCCCAAAGTTCACTGCTTTCGCGCGGCGGCGCATCTCTGAAGTCACTTGCTCCGGTTCGACGCCAAAGACCTGCGCTGCGGTGCTGGTATGGATATCCGCTCCGCTTTGGAAGGCATCGATCATGTTCTCATCCTTGGCAATATGAGCAAGTAGGCGCAGCTCGATCTGTGAATAGTCTGCATCGACCAGAACCTTTCCCTCCGGTGCGACAAACATGTTCCGCATTTGGGCACCCAAGGGCGTCCGAACCGGTATGTTCTGAAGGTTCGGTTCCGTCGAGGAAAGGCGTCCCGTTGCGGTGACCGTATTCTGGAAACAGGTGTGAATCCGCCCATCTACTGCAATTACCTTGGTGAGCCCCTCTACATAGGTGGAGTTTAGTTTGCTAAGCTGGCGGTATTCCATGATACAGTCAATGATCGGGTGCATCCCCTGTAGTTTTTCCAGCACCTCAATGCTAGTGGAGTATCCTGTTTTGGTCTTTTTCACTGGTGGCAGACCCAGCTGTTCAAACAAGATAATCCCCAGCTGCTGAGTAGAGTTGATGTTAAATTCTTCTCCTGCCTCTTCGTAAATCTCGGCTTGTATCTCGTTAATCCGAGTTCGCAGCGTTTCTCCGAAGGTCTGAAGGGCCCCTCGATCCACCAGAAACCCATCCCGCTCCATCTCCGCCAGAACGGAGCAGAGGGGCAGTTCCACCGTTTCGAAAAGTTCCCGAAGCTCCAGCTGCTCCAAGCGGGCAGACAGCACACCGAAAAGCGCATCAATGAGCGCGCAGTGGCTGGAAAAGGCAGCTACTGCAGGAGCTCGGTCTCCCAAGGGAGAAAAGGCATTGGGCGCTAGGTACTCCCTAGCCTTAGTCTGCTCCTGCCCACCTCTTAAATACTCTTGCGGGAAATAGGTTCTCGCCAAATGCTCCAACTCATAGCTTCCGTCGGTCGGAGCGAGCAAATAGGCCGCAACTTCCGTGTCAAAGAGAAAGCCCTCTGCGCAATAGCCTTCCTCCAGCAACTTCTTCATGAGTTCCTTGATGCCATGCCCCACCTTTTTAATCTGAGGAGAAAAGAGACGACTTAGCATCTCGTCATATTCCTTCAGACTATCCCGAAAGAGAAGGGCCATATGATCGTTACAGCTCACCGCCACACCTGCAAGGTCTGGCAAGGCAAGAAGTGCCACATAGTCTGCCTTTTCCCACTCCGAAAGGAGCTCTGAAAGACGAACTGGCTCCGTCACTTCCTCCATGTGACAGGTTCCTATGTACCTGCCGCTTTCCGCTGGCAGGTCCCCCTGCTGCGCGTGCAGCCCCATCTGCTCAATCATCTTGGTAAACTCCAGCTCCAAGAAAAGCTGGTATAAGGCTGATTGATTGACTGACTTCCGAAGGGTATCTTGTAGGACAAGATCCATCGGCACATTACAACGAATGGTGGCCAAATCATGCGACATCCAGGCCGCCTCTCGGCCTTCTGCCAGCTTTTTCAGCACTGCGGGTTTTACCTCCAGAGTATCCAACTGGGCATAGAGGTTTTCTATGGTTCCGTAGGCCTGAATCAGTGCCATGCCTGTCTTTTCCCCGATACCCCTCACCCCGGGAATGTTATCTGACGCGTCTCCCATCAGTGCCTTGAGGTCCACAATCCCCGTTGGTTCAAAGCCGTAAGCTTCTCGAAACTTCATAGGGTCCATCTCGCGAGTGGTGGTTTTTCCCATGCGGGTTGATACTAGATAAACATAGGTTCGGTCGGTAATAAGCTGTAAGGCATCCTTATCACCGGTTGCGATGATACAAGACCAGCCTGCCTCTTCGCAGCGCCGAGAAATGGTTCCCAGTAGGTCGTCCGCTTCCCAACCCGCAAGTTCAAAGCGGGGAATGTTCATGGCGTCTAGCACCTCTTTGAGCTTGGGAATCTGTACTGCCAATTCCTCTGGCATGGGCTGACGCTGTGCCTTATATCCGTCATAGGATTCATGGCGGAAGGTGGGGTCTTTGCGATCAAAGGTGATACACAAAGCATCCGGTGAGGTCTCCTCTAGGATGCGCTGCAGTATTGTTAAAAAACCATAAATGGCATTGGTGGGAAAGCCCTCATGATTACTGAGCGGGCGAATCCCATAAAAAGCACGGTTCACAATGGAGTTTCCGTCAATGGCCAGAAGCTTCATCTTTCTTCCTCCTCAACTTGGGAAACAGCAATATAATGCATTGAAATTTAAAATGACTTACCCTACATCATACCACAACCGAAAACGAAAACAACCCCCGGAGTTTCAAAACTCCAGGGGTCTAGACTCGGATGGTTTGGATACATTCCTTGGGGTTATCGTGCACTTTTGCAAAAATTCACGTGTCTTGCGGCCTTCTTCCTCTTCATCGCTATTCGTCCTACCCATGCGATCACAATAGCTCAGGAGGGCAATATCCTGTAGATTGGTCTCGCGCTTCATTTTGCCCACCTCGGCAAACGGTAAGCCTTTGAGCACAAATAGTGGCTGCATATGGTAGCGCACCAGCTTACCCACCTTTTGGATCAGTTCCTGATCCTCTGTGAAAACCCGCAAGAACTCTTCCGATAAAGCCTGACCTTGCTTATCATGGTCATAGGCTGTGATTCTTCCACGGCGCATGCGCGTAGTACTGGGTTTTCCAATGTCATGCAGGAGGGCTGCCCACATAAAAACGGTTGGATCACTGCTTTTCTCCCTCACCTTTGCCGCCTCATCCACCACCAAACAGGTATGATTCCAAACATTCCCTTCTGGATGATGAAGCTTTGACTGTTCGGTTTTTTGTAAGTCAAAAAGCATCACGAGGGGATACTCCTTAAGCTTCCCTTCTGCCATCAAGGTCTTCCAATAGCAGGATGGCTGCGCATCCGAGCACAAATGCTCGGTCATTTCGATAAATTGTTCATTCTGTCTCAACTTCGTTTTCTCTTTCGCACTTAGCGTTTTGTGTTCGTACCGAGTGCCTCTTTCTTTACATTATGTCCCGTATTCTGCTGGCTCACGTCGGCAAGAACTGTTGTCTTCTCTTTTCGCTTATTTTTTCCCATTTTATCACCTCCACACTTAGTATCCCTGGTTTTTTACACTGTATGCCATCTACGTTTCTGTAAACTAGAGTAATTCTTTATTTTTCGTCCACACTAAACCATGAGGTGACTTACTATATGAAAAAAGATCAAAAATTACGCCTCTCTTACAAAAAAATCAAACAGAGATACGGCCAGCTGAAGGAATCATCAGGAAGTTCGCGCGTGCGTCACCTTTGGCACCAAGACGCAGCGATTCGTGATCAGATCAAACGTTTGCAAGAGCTGCCGCCGCACTTATTTCCCGACTATCCTGCCTTGCGAAGCGATTATATTAAACTTCTAGACTCCGTTTCCGAGCGCCTGCTCACACAATATAATCAAAGAAATCACACCAATTATTCGTTCCAGGAGGCTGTAGCCTCCAATCCGTCCGGTTATCTGAAATCCGGCATCATTTCGGTGCTCGTCAGCAGCCACATCCCCCAAATGGTATCTGCGCAGTTTCGCCGTCTGCTGCCAAAGAATCCCGCAGAGGAATACCCGTTAGCCCGAAGCCTTAATCGAGAGTTTTATCTGCATCTGGGCGACACCAACACAGGAAAGACCTATCAGGCCTTGCAACGCCTGAAGGCAGCCCATTCCGGTGTTTATCTGGCCCCACTTCGAATTTTGGCCTTGGAAAACTACGAACGGCTTAATCGTGAAGGAGTGCCCTGCAGCTTACTGACAGGGGAAGAGGAATTTATCGTGGAGGGTGCCAAGCATCTCTGCTGCACCGTCGAAAAAGCAAAGCTTCGCCAAACCTATGACGTAGCCGTCATTGACGAAGTGCAGCTGGTGTCTGATTCCCAGCGCGGCGACGCCTGGTCCAAAGCCATTTTCGGTCTTCGCTGCCTTGAGATTCACCTCTGTGGTGCGAAGCTTGTAAAGGATCAACTACTGAACATGATCCGTGATTGTGGCGACACCTTTGTTCTCAAGGAATACACTCGCCTGGTTCCGTTAGAAGTAGAGCCGGGTCCTGTGCGGCTATCCGCAGTCATGCCAGGGGATGCACTCGTAGCCTTTTCCAAGCGCAGTGTCCTGAGACTCTCTCAGTATTTTACGAAGCTCGGCATCCGAAACAGCGTCATTTACGGTGACTTGCCGCCGGAGGTACGCAAACTGCAGTATCAATCCTTTATTGAGGGAACCAATCCAATCCTTGTCGCCACGGATGCGATCGGTATGGGAATCAATCTTCCAATCCGTCGCCTCATCTTTACGGAAGTGGAAAAGTTTGACGGAGAAAACTTCCGCCCACTCACCACCCAAGAAGTCAAGCAGATCGCAGGACGTGCGGGGCGAATTGGGATTTATCCCGTGGGTTATGTTGCCTGCCTGGATGACCAGATTCATTTTATTGCCGAGCAGCTCTCATCGGAGGACGAGCCTATCGATCAGGCAGTCATCGGCCCCAGTGAAGTCATTTTGGAGATTCCCCTTCTCACACTCCGGGAAAAGCTAGCCCTATGGAGTATCGAGCCAGAAGCTCTCCCCCATTATCGAAAAAAAGACATCCGCAATTTCATTGTAATTCTAGATGTGCTCAAAGAGTACAAGTTGCCGGAGGCGATGGAGTGGCGACTCATGAACATTCCTTTTGATGTGAATAATCAAATACTCCTCTCTCAATTTATTGATTATGTGGGAGAATGTTTTGTTGCGCAAAGGAACGAACTCAGCAAGCCCATTACGTTCTGTCGCACTTGTGCAGATTATGAGGTTTATTATCAGCAAGTAAACCTCTATTATTCGTTTTCCAAGGCCTTGGACTTGCCCTTGGACGATGTTTGGGTCATGGAAAAACGCCGTGAGATCAGCGAGCAAATTGACCAAATCCTGCAAAAGGGATTTTAGCTCTGAAAATTCGTTTCTTTTCCTTATTCAAGATTGACAAATAGGCTTGTTTACACTAGAAAATTGTGATATTGTAAGCAAAGTTAAATGAATAGAGGCGAGAGAAAATGGGAACGAAACCTAACGAACGGTATTCACTTTTCACGGCAATTACCATGATCGTTGGCATCTGCATCGGCTCCGGTATCTTCTTTAAAGCAGATAACGTGCTGACAGCTACGAACGGCAGCATCTTCCTTGGCATCATTCTCTTCATTCTGGGTGCCATTGCCATCATTTTTGGCGGTTTGACCGTAGCGGAACTGGCCTCTAGAACCAACAAGCCCGGCGGTATCATCACCTACTCAGAGGAGTTTGTAGGTATGGGCTATGCCAGTGCATTTGGTTGGTTTCATACGTTGGTGTATTATCCTGCTCTGACCTTTGTGGTATCCTTTGTCATCGGCATCTACACAAGTACACTATTTGGCTGGAAGATGGGGGTTGGCGGCTGGTGCCTGATTGGCGTTGTCTTTACAACCATCTGTTTTCTCTATAACACCTTTTCTCCCAAATTTGGAGGCTTCTTTCAGGATGCCACCTGCATCATCAAGGTGATTCCTCTGGTCATTCTTGGTTTTTGCGGTCTTGTCTGGGGTGACCCAGCCTCTGGTTTTTCGAATCTAGCGGCACAGACGCAAAACTCCGGCAAGTGGATTATGGGAATCAGCGCAGTTGCGTTTTCCTATGATGGCTGGATCATCTCCACGTCCATTGCCCATGAGATCAAAGATTCCAAAAGGAACCTACCTCGGGCGCTGGTCATTGCCCCACTCATTGTTCTTCTGCTCTACCTTTCCTACTTCATCTCCATTTCCACCTATTTGGGAGGTGCGACCATCCTAGAGGCTGTGGATAACGCCGTTTATCTGATGGCGGAACAATTCCTGGGTAGCTTTTTTTCAAAGCTGATTTTAGTTTTTGTCATCATCTCTGTGATGGGGACGGTCAACGGCATCATCTTGGGCGGGATTCGTTTGCCCTATGGGCTTGCGCTCCGGGGGTCTGCCCTTCCACATGCTCCCTGGTTTCGTAAAATCAATGAGAAGCTCGATATGCCGGTAAACTCTGCGATCTTCATGTACATCATCACCATGGTTTGGGGGCTCATTCACTATCTCACCTGCAACTATGGTCTCCTTGGCAATTCGGATGTCTCCGAAATTGCCATCTGCGCCAGCTATATTTTCTACCTGATGTTCTACTGGAAGGTCTTTCAGCTTTGGCGCAAAGGTGAGGTGAAGTCCTTCTTCCGTGGCGTCATCTGCCCGGTTCTTGCAACCGTCGGCGTTGGACTTGTCGTCTACGGTTCCCTGATTGGCGGCTATTTGTATGTCGTCTATTTAGGCATCAGCGCCGTAGTCTTCCTCATCGGCATGCTCTATTATCGTTTCCATGCAAACCGTAGCCCCGCCTAATTCAATCCAATGTTTCAAGCCCCCTGCTGAGAATGATCTCTGCAGGGGGCTTTTTCGTTGATCGCTTCAATTGTTTGTGGTAATATATCATATGATACTTATATTTTTTATTGTTTTTCAATTTTCTTCCACAAAAATAGGAGGAATGCCTCATGTCGGACTCTGTCACCAAAATTATTCCCTATGAGCCTTCTGAAATTGATTTATTAGAGAATTGGCTGAATGAACTGGCAGCAAAAGGACTCATCTTAAAAGACATCACCTATATTTTTGCAGTCTTTGAAAAAACGGCACCTTGTCGCACACGCTTTCGCATCGATTTTAGCCCCAAAAAAAATCGCAAGAAAGACAGCACACGAAGATCTTCTTTCAAAGAGCTTGGCTGGCAGTATGTCACCATTTTTTCTGACCGCTATACCATTTACAGGACGGACGATCCCTTCCTAACGGACTTTCCCACCGAGCATGCTGTGTTACGTTCTCCGTCCAATTGGATAAAGGTAGCGGGTATCATTGCTTTGGTACCTGCCTTGCAATCTGCTATATTTTTCCTTGAGTATACTGATCGCCGAATTGGCGTTTTGGATACCCTAGTGCATGATACCTCACTCGGTGTTTATCTCTTTCTTACCATGATCGTTCTCTTTGAAGTCATTCTCTTCAAGCGATGCAAGGCCAGAGAAAAAAGAGACCCCCAATTATCCCGAAACCTCCCTACCTCTGGTAGAGCGATCCATCAAGTAATCAAAAAGATGATTCTGCCACTTCTCATCTTCTTTCTAGGTTTCGGTATCCAACATGGATTTCAAATGCAAAAATCAGGCCCATTACAAAACGCCTCGGATCACATCCCATTCCCCTTGTTGGAAGAGATCAATCCTGAGGAAGGGAAGCGCTTATCTGAAGGTCTAAAATCTGACGAGTTTTATGGGCTTGATAGCTACATAACCAGAGAGCGCCGACTTCTAGCACCACTGCTGATTCAGACGATACAGGCGGGTCCTTACCTTCAGACTGATGAGAAAACCCGCTATTATTATAGAGTAAACTACTATCGAGTGCTGAATGGCCAATTGGCAAAGTGGTATGCAGCAGAGCTTTCACAGAATTTAAAACTAAATCAAACCATCGACGCTAGCGCAGGCGTTACTGCATGGTATATGAAAGCAGAAGATGGTCAATCGCTAATCCTGCAATATCAAAACATTGTCATTGAGGTACGGTATCATGGCGCAACGGATTTACGTGATTGCATCCCTTTATATGAGGCCTATCTTGGCTTTGCCCCGGAAAGTTGAATTTATTTTGCAGGAGGTATGCTCTTTGTCTGACTCTGTCATAAAACTCATCCCCTATGAGCCCTTTGAGGTCGATCGTATCGAAGCTTGGTTGGACAAACTGGCAACGAAGGGGCTTGTTTTACATGAAATCACATATGTTTTTGCCAAATTCAAAAAGTCGCAACCTACTCGCATACGCTTTCGCATTGATCTTGGAAGCAAAAGTAATCAGAGTGATAGAAGGACCTTTCTAAAAGAGAACGGTTGGCAATATGTCACTATCCTTTCTGGACGCTACACCGTTTACAAGACCGATGATCCCTTCCTCACGGAACTGCCGTCACCAGACGATTCTGCACCAAATTCTTCTGCTACCTGGTACAGCTTCTCTGCTAGCTTTATTATAGCCATTACTGTTCAATTGATTTTTCGCTTCTTTAATCACTCGCCTGGAGAAATTGGCATTTTGGATAGCTTGCTAAATGATACGCTGCTCGGATTTTCGCTACTTCTCATCATTGCTTTACTTCCGCTCTGCGTGTTTAAGATTATTGCCTTTCAAAAGTGGAAAAGGCGAAAAGAATCCGAGGTGGTTCCATCCGGCAGTACCTCTACGATAGGTAGACCGGCCTTCCAAGCTATTTCAAAAGTCTTCCTTCCTCTCTTAATAATCGGAATGTGGTTTGGTCTCTTGTTTAGCTCGCAAGCATACAACGAAGTCCCGCTAAAGGACTTCACTGGAAGCATACCCTTCCCCTTACTGCTAGAAATCAACCCAGAGGAAGGAGTAGATTTATCAACAAGAATCAACTCTGAAGAGTATGGCACAATGTCTCTCTTTGATAACTACATCTCTAAAGAACATCGAATTCTGTCACCTAAAATCATTAAAACCGGACAGTATGGTCCTTGGATTCCGATTGGCAACGGACAAAGTGTGAGTCAATATTCTTATAATGTGGTTTACTATCGGATGCTGAATCGTCAATTGGCAAAGTGGTACGCTGCAGAGCTTTCACAGGATGTGAGCTCAACCCAAACGATTAGCACGAGTGGTGATTTACAGGCATGGTATTCGAAAACAGAAAATAACCAATCGCTGATTCTGCAATATGAGACCATTGTCATAAGGGTATGGTATCGTGGTGCAGCGGATTTGCGTGATTGCGTTCCTCTCTATGAAGCGTATCTTGGCATTCACTGAAGCAAGGTCGCAGTGAACACTGCGACCTTGCTTCTTTCAGGCTAACCTTGCAATTTTAGACTAGATCCTGTAGCATGAACACAAATGAAGCGCTCCCTATTAGGAGGTAAGTCTATGAAAGAAATCCTACTCATTGAAGATGATAAAGCCTTAAGCAGCGGAATCTGTCTCGCAATGAATACCACTGAGATCCATGTGTCCCAGTGTTTTTCTCTGCAGAGTGCACGGGCACTTTGTACCCAGCAAGCGTTTGACTTACTCATTCTTGACATCAATTTGCCTGACGGAAGTGGACTGGACTTTCTCAGCGAACTGCGCAAGATGCAAAACACTCCTGTCATTTTGTTGACCGCCAATGATATGGAGACCGACATTGTCGCAGGGCTTGAACTAGGTGCCGATGATTATATGACAAAACCATTTAGCCTTGCCATCCTTCGGGCGCGTGTCAATACGCAGCTGCGCAAATCTGACCTAACCCCAGGCTTCAAAACAGCCTTTGATGGCTTCGTTTTTGACTTTGACAATATGGAATTTTTGAAAAATGGTAGTATCGTAGAACTGAGTAAAACGGAGCAAAAGTTGCTTCACTTGCTCGTTTCCAACCGTGGACTCACCCTTTCTCGCCAAACGCTCGTGGATCGCATCTGGACGGATGGCGCTTCATATGTGGATGAGAATGCTCTCTCCGTTACCATCAAGCGCCTTCGTGACAAATTGGAAGATCATCCGGCGAAGCCAAGCTACATCAAAACCGTGTATGGCATCGGATATACCTGGGCGGTGAAGCACAAATGAACAAACTGGAGCTTTTCCTCCTCGTAGCTACTTTCCTTGCCGTTCTCGTTTCGATTTGTGTGATTCTATGGAATCGGCGCATAACAAAACGCACCCTTACTACCATCAATCACATGCTCGATGCCGCCATCCAAGGAACCTTTTCGGAAGAGGTTTTTGATGAAAGCCTTCAATCCTCCGCAGAGACCAAGCTATCCCATTACTTGTCGGCTTCGAAGGTCTCCGCCAAAAACCTGGCAGAGGAAAAAAATAGGATCAAAGAGCTGATCTCTGACATTTCCCACCAGACGAAAACCCCGCTCTCCAACATTCTGCTCTATAGCGAGCTGTTAGGCGAACAAGCCCTCCCAGAGGAAAGCAAGCCCTGCGTCGTGGCGCTCCATGCTCAGGCAGAAAAGCTGAGCTTTCTCATTGACTTTCTGGTCAAAACCTCCCGCTTAGAAACCGGGATTCTAGCCTTACACCCTGCACAAAATGAGCTGCAACCAATGATCGATGACATCACAGCGCAAATTGCCCCCAAAGTGGGCGCCAAAGAGATTGGAATCACCGTCATTCCGACGATCGAAACAGCATATTTTGACCCTAAGTGGACCAGCGAGGCACTATATAACATCCTGGACAATGCGGTCAAATACACACCGGAAGGCGGATGCATTCGTTTCAGTGTCACGCCGTATGAGCTCTTTTGTCGGATCGACATTACTGATAGCGGCATTGGGATTGCGGAAGAGGAGCAGACAAAAATCTTTCAGCGATTTTACCGCTCCCCTTCCGCATTTAGTTCAGAGGGTGTGGGAATTGGTCTTTATCTGGCGCGTGAAATCATCCAAAGCGAGGGTGGATATGTTAAGGTCAGCTCTACTCTGGGGACCGGAACCACCTTTTCTGTCTTTCTCCTCCGGGAATCCTGAACTCTTTCAAAACTGTTAGATTTGATTCTCACTTGAAAGATTGTAGAAAGATTGTTTTGCTATGGTCTGTATGGAAGTGTAATCATACAGACTTTTCTTTTGGGAGGAAAACGAAATGAACATATTGGAAGCCAAAGCCCTCACAAAGATTTATGGCAAAGGAGAAACGATGGTCCATGCACTGGACGGTGTCGACTTTGCCGTTCAAAAAGGTGAATTTGTGGCAATTGTCGGAACATCTGGCAGTGGAAAATCTACGCTACTACATATGCTGGGTGGTCTGGACCGCCCCACAAGCGGCAGCGTAATCGTGGACGGCAAAGAGATTTTTTTCTTAAAGGACGAGGCTCTCACCATCTTCCGTCGACGCAAAATAGGATTTGTGTTTCAAAACTATAATCTCGTGCCAGTACTCAACGTCTATGAAAACATTGTCCTTCCCATCCAGTTGGATGGGAACACGCCGGACAAAGCGTATTTGGATCAAATCATTGAAACACTGGGGCTTACGAGTAAACTACAAAATCTCCCCAATAATCTTTCTGGCGGTCAGCAGCAGCGGGTCGCCATCGCCCGCGCTCTTGCCTCGAAACCTGCCATCATATTGGCAGATGAGCCGACCGGAAACCTAGATAGTAGAACCAGCCAAGACGTATTGGGGCTTTTGAAGGTCACCAGTCAAAAGTTCAGTCAAACCATTGTGATGATTACACACAACGAGGAGATTGCACAGCTATCTGACCGCATCATTCGTATCGAGGATGGCAAGATCTTGGGCGGTGGTCAGCATGATTAAAGTAAGGAATCAAAAGGCCATCTCTCACGTCGCCCGAAAAAGCATGAAAGCCAGCCGAACCCGCAACGTCATTGCGATCCTTGCCATCGCACTGACCACCATTTTATTTACTGCACTCTTCACGATTGCAGGGACCATCGTGAACTCTTTTCAGCAGCAAACTTTCCGTCAGGTCGGCGGGGATTTTCACGGCACCTTTAAATATCTCACACAGGAACAGGTGGAGGCCTTAAAGGGCGATCCTCTTTTGGTCAAGACCGGCGCACGCCTCTTGCTCGGCATGCCGAGCGATCCCCCCTTCAACAAAGCCCATGTGGAAGTAAGCTATATGGATAAGACCTGCGCAGCGGGTGATTTTTGCATTCCGGAGTACGGTACCCTGCCGAAAGAGGGCACCATGCAAATTGCCTGCGATACGCGCATTTTGAAGCTGCTTGGCGTGGAGCCAAAACTCGGGGCAGAGCTGACCATCCCGTCTTATATTGGAACTTCCACTGATGCCCCCCAGCTCCGTGAAGATACCTTTACGCTCTCTGGCTGGTGGACCTATGATGAGGCAAGTCAGGCAAGTCATGCGGTCGTGCCGCTTACGTATGTCCAGCAGATCCTAGCGGGATATGAGCGTCAAGGTCCTGAGGACGTCACGGGCAGATGGGATTTGAATCTCTATTTCAAAAGTTCCGCTCATATAGCAGAAGACATGGATACCATTTTGAAAAATCACGGGTATCAGTCGGACACTCCCGGGGCAGAGAACTTCATTGCAACCGGTGTCAATTGGGCCTATCTTGGCGCACAGTTTTCTAGCAAGGCTGATGCAGGAACCATGATATCCTTTGCAGCATTGCTTCTCCTGATTATTTTCACGGGCTATCTCATCATCTATAATATTTTTCAAATCTCCGTCACAAATGATATTCGTTTTTATGGACTGCTCAAGACCATTGGAACCACTGCTCGTCAAATTCGCAAGATCATCCTCAAACAGGCCATGCTTCTCTCTATCATCGGGATTCCCATCGGTCTTGTGCTGGGCTATCTCTTCGGTAATGTCCTATCCCCTGTTGTGATGTCTACACTTTCCTACAAGAATACATTTATATCTGCCAACCCACTCATTTTCCTCGGCGCTACCGTTTTTTCCCTTGTCACGGTGCTGATTTCTTGCTTCAAACCAGGAAGGATGGCAGGCAAGGTTTCACCGGTTGAGGCGGTCCGCTACACAGAAAATGCAGGTGTCAAAAAAAGTGTTCGAAAAAATAACGGCGGTGCTTCCGTCTACCGCATGGCCTTGGCCAATTTAAGCCGCAACCGAAAAAAAACAATCCTAGTGGTTCTGTCACTGTCACTGGCCGTCGTGCTACTTCAGGTCACCTATACGTTTACCAAAGGTTTTGATATGGATAAATACCTACGCAACTGGGTCGTTTCTGACTTTATTGCAGGAAATGCCGATTATTTTCAAACTGGCAACCATTTCAGCGAAGAAACGGCTGTTCCAGAGTCTGTGATTTCTGAGATTGATTCTCAGAATGGCATCACGGAATCGGGCCGAATCTATGGCACGACGGGCATGGTTCAAGAATATGTCACCGAGGATCGTTATCGTCAGCATTACGGCCAGTGGAACGACTCCGAAACCCTGGACTTCATGCTAAAGCAGAAAGAACATACCGCCGACGGTTTGGTAGCCGATAGCGCGCAGCTCTACGGCATGGAGAAGTTTCCGCTCGATCAGCTCACTGTCATTGCAGGCGATCTTTCCGCCTTGCATGATCC